>JAHEKD010000331.1 GCA_024638545.1 Gammaproteobacteria bacterium | reverse complement strand
TACAGTTAGTATTGATACGTCAGACCCCATCTGGAATCGCTTTTTCTGGTTAGCGCCACTTGTATTGATAGGCACAAGTGATTCAGAGGGTGAAACCGATTTTGCACCAAAACATATGGTTACACCGATGGGATGGGATAACTACTTTGGCTTTGTATGTACGCCAAGGCATAAAACCTATCAGAATATTCAGGAGAACGGTGTATTTACCGTAACCTATGTCCGGCCGACACAGCTGCTGTTAAGCTCGCTGGCTGCATCGCCGCGATGTGAGGATGACCAAAACAAATCAATTCTTTCAATTTTTCAGACAGTTCCTGCAACCAGGATAGATGCGCAGTTTCTCAAAGATGGATACGTCTTTCTTGAATGCAGGCAATATAAAACGGTTGATGGCTTTGGTGTCAATTCCTTAATAACGGGTACAGTTATTGCCGCCCATATCCACGAGGATGCACTTAGAAAATCGGAGCTGGATGATGCGGAATTGATAAAGTCGGCGCCTCTGCTAGCCTATGTGAATCCGCAGCGTTTTTCCACAATCAGCGACACAAACGTGTTCCCATTTCCCGATAAAATGAAAAAATAATTATCTCTAATGTCTACCTTCAGCTCAGTGCAGTTAATGAATGCGGCAAAAAGTCAGCGCAGCAATGTATTAACGCTGCTTGAAAAACTGGTAAAAATAGAAACACCCTCTTTTGATCCGCACGCGCAGGTTGAAATCAAAAAACTCATCGACCATGAACTCCAAATGGTTGATTATGAAACAAGGTGGCTATCTGGTGCGAACTATGGGGGGAATATTTATGCCCGCCCGATTTCTCGTGCAAAAAACGTTCACCGGCAACTGCTGCTGGGTCATATTGATACTGTATGGCCGATAGGCACCCTGGAAAACATGCCGTTTCTGGTAAATCAAAACACGGTAAAAGGTCCCGGCGTGTTCGACATGAAAGGCGGTGTTGTGCAGCTGTTAACGGCGCTGAGGATACTAAGAGAGCTTGACTATGTGCCTTCAGTCATGCCGCTGGTTTTTTTAAATTCAGATGAAGAAATAGGCTCTCGTGAATCCTGCCGTGATATCAGTCGATTGGCAAAAGTCTGCTGCAGGACTTTTGTCATGGAACCGGCGCTGGGCGACGATGGTGCGCTTAAAACCAGGCGTAAAGGTGTTGGCCGGTTTACTGTTCACGTCCAGGGCAAGGCGGCCCATGCGGGCCTGGACCCGACGGCGGGGGCCAGTGCAATTCTCGAACTCTCACACGTGATTCAAAAATTATTCGCTCTCAATGATCATGATAAAGGTATTTCAGTCAACGTGGGCGTTGTGGATGGTGGAATCCGGCCCAACGTCGTTGCACCGGTAAGCACTGCAACTGTTGATGTCAGGGTTCTGGAGAGTGAAGACATTCCACGAATTGAAAACGCCATTCGCTCTATCGAGTCCCAGACCGACGGCGTGACGGTAAGCATTGATGGCAGGATTGGCAGGCCGGCACTTGAGAAGAACAGGCGCAACGCTTTATTATGGGAGTATGCCCAAACTTGTGCAGATACTCTTGGCATTGAGCTTTCGGAAGGTACAGCAGGCGGTGGCTCGGACGGCAGTACAACCAGCCTCTATACCGCCACTCTCGATGGGCTTGGCTCTGTCGGCGACGGTGCACATGCTGACCATGAATTTGTCTACATAGACAAATCAATCGAGCGCATCGCTCTATTGGCCATGTTAATCATGGCGCCAGCATTGCCGGGGGACTAAATGTGATAAGCGGAAAAGATAAAAGCAATACGTATTTATTGACCTCGCTGACAAGAATTACAAATTTTGCTGAGATCGATATTCAAGTAGCAGCACTTGATCGTGATCACTGGGAAAACGCTGATTATGTTGCCTGTCGGGTCACCGGCGAACCGAGTGCCCTGTATTCGATTGAGTTGTCAAACGGCAGAATGGTTCCGGTTTTGGAGGACGATTTACTGATTGGCACCTTTGGTAAACGAGCGGCTACGCTTGAAGGCGTTGGCGACTGGGAAGCAATTGAGGCAGATGGAAACCTGCACGCACTGACGGGTGCGGGCCTGTTTGGCAAGGCAACATCGACTTCTGTGCTATTACCGCGATTAATGAGTTTGTCTTACGCGGGTCATGTGGTCAGCAACGGTAAAAAACAGGTTATGCAGGATTTCGTAGCGCCGGTAAATCAGCAAACATTCTGCACTCCGGTGATCATGCTGATTGGCACCTCGATGTCTGCCGGAAAAACCACCACGGGCCGAATCATTGTTCATGAATTGAAAAAGATGGGAAAAAATGTTGTGGGCGCAAAATTAACGGGTGCAGGACGCTTGCGGGATATTCTGGCCTACAGTGATGCCGGTGCAGATGCAATTATTGATTTCGTTGATGCAGGATTACCTTCAACCGTTGTGTCTAAGCCACAGTTTCAATCCAGCCTTGACTATCTTCTGTCCAGGATAGAATCATTAAAAGCCGATGTCGCAGTGATTGAGGCCGGGGCATCACCTCTGGAACCCTACAACAGCGACCTGGTGGTTGAAGCCCTTAAGGATAATATACTGCTTATGGTTTTATCTGCATCAGATCCCTATGCCGTTCTGGGAGTGCAGTCCGCTTTTGGCATTACCCCGGATTTGATTACCGGTCCGGCAACCAATACCAGTGCAGCGATTGAGTTAGTTGAGAAGTTGACAGGTATCAAAGCCCTGAATTTACTGGATTCGGCATCAGCGCAGCTTCTGCACGAGATGCTGGTCGCTCAACTGGCTGATTAATATTTTACGCATCTCTATTTTCAGGCCGTCGGGGCAATGTCTTCTTTGCGAAAATACAGATGCAGGGTAACGACACACTGTCCGGTGAGAAATGCGGGTTGTGTCACGGCAGCTTAAACCCGGCTCGCCGATCAGCACTGTTATGACTGGAAAAGCTTACACAATACCGCAATACAATGACAGCAGTGCGGCAGCGCGTTTAATGCGCAATCATAATATCCATCATGTCGTGGTTACACACGAAAAATCCATCGTTGGAATACTGAGCGCATTTGACTTGCTCAAGCTGGTTGAGGAGCATGCATACGTGCCCAAAAATACTAAAAAGAAAAAAAGGCGCAGGAAATCAAAATAGAAGGGTTGATCAAAATCCAGAAAGACGGCAGATTGCTTTCAATCCGTGAAGGAGCAGCACGATTATTGGCGGGATAGTGTGGCCTGTACAGTTCTTACAACCTCAGTACCGCGGGTAAGCGTATATTCAAGCAGCATATCATCTCCCACGATCGTCCTGTCATAGCGCTGTACTTCATAATCACCGTCCTCGGTGATTAACATGCCATATATAGTAAGCGTATTTCCTCCTAGCTTGGCCCAGAAATAGGGCTCGCCCTTAATTGGATCCAGCGCCTCCTGACCTCCGAATAAATTGGTTTTCATTGCCGATCCGTAGATCCCAGGTCGATCAGAAGCTACAAAATCTATTGAGTATGATTTAGATTTTCCGCTTCCAGAAGACGCTATAGTGATGGTTTTCCAGCTTACATTAAAGCCTTCCTCAATTTGCCGGACACTGACCTGCAGTGCACGATTCTTTGTTTCGGAGATCTCGACTTCACCTTCGAATGTGCCGACAAACGATTTAATAACAGTTTCATCGGCCTTGCAGTACAAAACAGCCAGGCAAACGATAAGGGTTGTCATTAATTGTTTCATTCATTGCATTATAGCTGTGTTTAATAGTTTTTGGTCGCGTAATTCAGTTAGACGCGCTTTTCATGCGAATTTTTACGATAAAGTATGCAATAGCAAGTCCGCTGATCAAACCTGCTGTATGTGCTGTGTTAGCAATGTCAATGCCTGCAAACGAAAGCAGTCCGGACCAGCACAGTAGAAACCAGCCAATGATAAAATAGGTAAATGCAGGGTTAAGTCGTAGCGGATAGCTGGGCGATAATTTACCCATGGCCCATATCAAACCCAGTAAACCATAAAGCACGCCGGAGAGACCGCCAAACAGCGGGCCAGATACGAGGTATTGCGCTGTATTGGAGATAGCGGCGATGATCAGTATGATTAACAAATAGGCTGGCGCCCCATGTATTTTTTCCATCACCTGGCCGAATAT
>JAHEKD010000330.1 GCA_024638545.1 Gammaproteobacteria bacterium | reverse complement strand
AATTCTTATTGAGGTTTGTAATTTTGGGCAAAGTGCCGTGTGTTACCTTATGAACTAATTGTCTTGTCACTTTGAATCAGATTTATTTCTTTCACAAAAGATCCGCCTGCTGAAAAATCCGGGCCGGGTGTTTTCAGGACTCAAAAAACTTTCCCGCCTTTTGGCGGGAAAGATATTAAACTGATATACATCCTGTCATCTGGATTCTTTGGTAGAGTCTCCGTCTCCGGCATCGCCCTCTGCTTCAGTATCTTCAGCGGCCTCTTCTCCCTCAACACCCTCTTCCAGCTCATCGATTTCTTCAACATCTTCAGTCGGCGCGCGAGGCGATACAATCGAGACTACTGCATGGTTGGCATCTACCATGGCCTGCTCATCATCCTCATCGACGTACATGAAACCGGTTAAAACCACGTCATCCGGCATAATCAGGTCGCTCATGTGAAGACTTTCATTCAGTCCGAGTTCACTAATATTGATTTCCAGATATTCAGGCAGGTCCTTCGGTAAACAGGTAATATCAATTTCGTTTATTGACTGGGTAAGGATACCGCCCTCAACCAGACCAGGTGCATCTTCTTCGCCAATCAAATGCACCGGCACCTTGATGGTCATTGCCTCAGATTCGCGAATTCTCAGAAAATCAACGTGCATGACGTGCGCTTTGTAAGGGTGCATTTGAACATCACGCAATATTACCCGCTGATTGCCATTTTCTGTTTTCAGGGTCAGGATCGAAGCGGTAAAACCCTCTTTTTCAAGATTATGGAGCATCTCATCGTGATCCAGGGTTACGTGCTCATTGTCCTTGCCGGCGCCATAGAGTACCGCCGGTATTTTCCCGGTAGTGCGTAGACGTCGGCTTTCGGCTGTACCGTTCATATGCCTTGCTTGTGCCTGTATTTCAATCTGGTTACTCATCTAATTTCTCCAGAGCACTCGAGTGCCCTACACAATCTAAAATATTAATCTAAAAACAAAGAACTGACCGAATCTTCGTTTGAAATTCGGCGAATTGATTCTGCCAACAGTTCCGCGATGCTAAGCTGGCGTATTTTACTGCATTTTCCGGCATTGTCACCCAGGGGAATGGAATCTGTTACGACAACTTCATCCAGCTGTGAATTCGCTATACGCTCAACAGCCGCACCAGAGAGCACCGGGTGGGTACAGTAGGCTAAAACCTGTAGTGCGCCGGCATTTTTCAGAGCCGCTGCAGCCTCACACAGAGTATTGGCTGTGTCTACCATATCATCCATGATGACGCAGTTTCGGCCTTCCACATCACCAATTATATGCATGACCTTGGCTTCATTCGCCTTCGGGCGGCGTTTGTCGATTATTGAAAGATCACAGCCGATGTGCTTGGCCAAAGCCCGGGCCCGCACCACGCCTCCTACATCAGGAGATACGACCATCATATTTTCATAGGTTCTGCGCCATAAATCACCCAGTAAAACCGGCGAACCGTAAATATTATCCGTTGGTATATCGAAAAACCCCTGGATCTGATCAGCGTGCAGGTCCATTATCAATGTCCTGTTAGCGCCTGCTTTTGTAATCATATCGGCAACCAGCTTGGCCGAAATAGCAACTCGTGCTGTTCGCGGGCGCCTGTCCTGCCTCGCATAACCGAAATATGGGATGACGGCGGTTATCCGGCCAGCAGACGATCGGCGCAAGGCGTCGATCATAATTAACAACTCCATTAAATTATTATTGCACGGAGAGCAGGTGGATTGCAGAACAAAAACATCCTTACCGCGGACATTTTCCATGATCTCAACATTAACTTCGCCATCACTGAATGTGCCGACATCGGCTTTACCCATGGGAATTCCCAAATGCCTTATCACATCTTCTGCCAATTTTGGGTTAGCGTTGCCGGTGAACACCGCCATATTTTCTATTGCCACGCAGACCTCGTTGCATTAAGCCTTGTTAAATTCATAATGTAAGTGGCTGGGGTGGTAGGATTCGAACCTACGAAATGCCAGAATCAAAATCTGGTGCCTTAGGCCACTTGGCTACACCCCATTATGTAAAGGATTGAACCTATCTATAAAGGCGGATATTGTAACATTATCCATATGGATGTTTGAGCAATCCCCTGGCAAAAAAGGCCTGCCAGTGAACCGGACAGGATTCTACCACATCTTTTGCCTGTTGCAGCGATTGCATGCGCATGAAAACAGCTGCACCCGAACCTCTCATCCGGGCCTTTTCCTTTGCAGGGCCACGTGCCGACAACCAGTCCAATGCCTGCAGCACCGGCGGATAGAGACGACAGGTGACGGCCTGCAGATGGTTCGCTGCATCTCCGGCCAGGAAATCGCGTATTGTGATCGGCTTTGCGTCGCGTGTCAATTTGGGATTTGCAAAAATTTCAGCCGTTGAGACATGTACCGGCGGGACAATCACGGCAAAACAATCCTCTTTTAATTCAACAGGTTTCAGCTTTTCGCCAATGCCCTCAGCCCAGGCATTCTGTCCATTCACAAAAACCGGTACATCGGCACCCAGCTCCACGGCGATGTCCGCAAGCTCACGACGGTTCAAACCCAGACCCCACAGCTGGTTTAAAGCCAGCAAAGTGGTCGCTGCATCTGAACTGCCGCCTCCCAGTCCTGCACCCGTTGGTATTTTTTTTTGAATTGAAATGTCTACACCCAGACTGCATCCGGTTAGCGACTTTAAAAGTCGAGCTGCCTTGACGGAAAGGTCCTGAGACTCGTCGATACCTACAATTGCTCTGGCCTGATGAATCTCGCCATCTTCGCGAATTTCAAAAGCAAGCTGATCATAAACATCAATAAACTGAAATACAGTTTGTAAAGAGTGATAGCCGTCAGGTCGCTGGCCGACAACATGTAAAAATAAATTTAATTTAGCTGGAGCCAGCCAGGCGTTCATAGTGGAGTCTCAACCAAGCGTAAACGCTTTAATAACGATTTTTACCCTCGCATTTTCAATACGGCGTCCCGCCTGGTCTGATAATTCATCCAGATAGCCGTTGCTTGCGGTAAGCGTAATTTTTGCGGGAACGAAGATGCCAGAAAATTCCTCAAATTTATCATAGCTTATCCGCCAACCCGCCTGAGTGAATTTTATGAGTCTATTGTCCTGATATTGCAGATCTGAAATGGTATCGTATTCAGGCTGACCTACAATCCACCGCTGCATTTTATCGAAGGGAATCAGCCAACCGATTCGCTGAAACAGTACGTCCTCGAGATTTTCACCGTAAAACTTTGATGAGCTATCAGCCAGGCTGGCTTTTCCACGTGCCTGCTCTAATAAAATCCTGCCGCTACCGAGCGGTCCGTATAGCTCGATCGAGTGCCTGTCACGTTGCCTTTCCCAGATAAAAGACACTGATCCCCCATCTTGATCAATTCTGGCGGCCAGCCTGCCTTTAATTTCCCAGGCTTCGATTTTTATGTCTGACGCTGTGTCTGTCTGCTGGCGAGGCATTGTTGCGCAACCGGCGATAAAGATCATCACCAGCGCCAGGCAGAACCACCTCACAAAAAGCGTTCCAGCGTTTTGTTCAAGACCTTATTATCGGGAGTATCTTTTTTAGCTTTTAGCCAGATTGATTTTGCTCTGTCTTTTTCACCAAGTGTCCAGTACAGTTCCCCCAGGTGCGCGGCAATTTCAGCGTCACCGCTTAAATCGAAGGCTTGTTCAAGATGCACCCTGGCCCGTTCCAGATCATTGAGTTTGAAGTACACCCAACCCAGGCTATCCAGTATGTAAGCATCATCCGGATCCAGCTCAACGGCCTTTTGAATGAGCTCCAGCGCTTCGTCATAGCGGGTCGTCAAATCTGTTAACGTATATCCCAGTGCATTGTAGGCATGGGCGTTATCGGGATCGAGCTGAATGAGTTTTCGCATATCTCTTTCATGTTCCTGAACCTTACCCAGCTCTGAGAGTACGAGTCCCCGTGCATACAGCAGAGAGGTATTTTCAGGATACTTGTTTAAACCTGAATTAAGTATGGTTACTGATCGCTCTACCTGCTCTGCCTGATAAAGTAGCTGCTGTTTTCGTAATAGTATCTGAATCTGCTCATCAGCCCCTGATGCTGGAACAGAATCAAGATGCACCATCGCCGCCTCAAGTTGCCCATCATCGGCCAGGACATTTGCA
>JAHEKD010000329.1:2841-4167 GCA_024638545.1 Gammaproteobacteria bacterium | reverse complement strand
GATTATCTTAATGATAATATTCACCCTGACCTGACCATGGGAGACTATCTTGACAAAAATTGTTACAGCAATGTATTTCGCAACTATTACATTCTGCCCATGGCCTCGGCTATCTGGTCGATGCCTAGAAAAACGATAAATGATTTTCAGGCCAGTTTTTTTATCCGGTTTTTCCACCATCACGGTTTATTGAATGTCATCGACCGACCACAGTGGCAGGTCATCAACGGCGGCTCACGTGAATACTTGAAGCCCCTGACCGCACCATACTCAAAACAGATCAGAACCAACTGTGCAGTGACCAGTATTCAGCGCTCACCGAACAGAGTCAGGGTCAATTCAAAACATGGATCGGATGACTTTGAAGCGTTGGTTTTTGCCTGTCACAGTGATCAGGCGATGAAAATTCTTGCGGAGAATGCTACTGAAAATGAAAAACAGGTCCTCGGCGGGATTAAATATTTCAGTAGCGAGGTGGTGCTGCACACTGATACAACACTGCTGCCGACCAGGCGCAGAGCCTGGTCAAGCTGGAACTACCTGCTCACCGGAGAAGATAACAACGTCCCGCTAGTCACCTATAATATGAATATACTCCAGGGGCTTAAATCGGACTTAACCTTTTGTGTCTCGCTAAATGCAGGCAACAATATCGATCCGGATAAAATTATCCGGACATTCAATTATTCGCACCCTGAGCTCAATGCCTCGAGCATTTGTGCACAGAAACGCTGGCATGAGATTAATGGCCGAAACAGATCCTGGTACTGCGGCGCTTACTGGGGCAATGGTTTTCACGAAGATGGTGTTGCCAGCGCACGCCGTGTCTTTAAATCGATTGAGAAACAAATATGTCAAAGCACACTTTCTACAGCGGCCTAATCCGTCATCGTCGCTTTGAGCCGACGCCTCACGAATTTAAATACAGGCTGTTTATGGTCTGCATCGATCTGGACGATGTCAGAAGTTTGTTTGGCCGCTGGCCGCTGACAGGTCTTGAAAAACCTGCACTGGGGTGGCTTAAGCGTGAAGACTACATTGGTTCACCGACCGTTCCAATCAAACATTATGTACTGGATCAGGTTGAAGAAGAGCTTGGTTTCAGGCCTCGTGGCAGGGTAACCTTACTGACCCATTTAAGAATGTGGGGTATCCTGATGAATCCAATTGCTGTGTTCAATTGCCATCATGCTGATGGCAGTCTTGCGGCAGTCGCGTTGCAGGTGACAAACACGCCCTGGAACGAGCAATACCTGTACGTTCTGGAAGCAGATGCCAGCAGTTATAAGCAGCATTTCGAATTCGATAAATTCATGCATGTATCAC
>JAHEKD010000329.1:0-2831 GCA_024638545.1 Gammaproteobacteria bacterium | reverse complement strand
GCTATATATGTCGATATATGGTTCACGAAGACCAACTTGTCCTGCATTTGGAAAATCATAAGAGCGGTATTTGTGTGACAGATGCAACCCTGACTATGAAAGGGCGTTCTCTCACCCATAAAAAACTCTACCAGTCCATATTCATGCACCCATACATGACGGCGAAAGTCTACTATGGCATTTACAAACAGGCGCTGGCTTTATTTTTAAAGAAGAACCCGTTATATACGAATCCCACAACGATGAGTGGGACACAGGATAGACAATCTCGAGGACATTTATAAAAATGAATACAACAGTTAATACATTATCTCTGGAGCCCGGCTCCAGCTGGATGGAAAGGCTTGCCAGGAAACGGGTGTTTGGATACCTGTGTGATCTAAACGACTCAAAGGTTCTTGTTCAGGAGCAGAATCAGAAATATGTATTTGGAGATACCGACGCAAGCTTGTCGGCAACAATCGTTGTCCATCACCCAAGATTTTATCAGATGGTCGCACTCTATGGCACCATAGGCGCAGGCGAAGCGTTCATGGCAGGCTATTGGGATTCGGACGACCTGGTTAAACTAATAAGGATATTTGCTAAAAATCTGCACAAGGTCGAGGTGATGGATGGCAGTTCGATCAATTTGTTGCGCTGGATCGATATTGCCAGCAGTAAGCTGAAGCCCAACTCGCTAAGCGGTTCCTGCCGGAATATTTCACACCACTATGATCTGGGTAACGACTTCTTTAAGCTGTTTTTAGATTCGAGCATGATGTACTCATCGGCCATATACAGTGATCGCGAAACCACGCTTGAACAGGCAAGCGTGCACAAGCTCTCAGAAATCGGCAGGAAACTGCAGCTTTGCGAAGATGATCATTTGCTTGAAATCGGTACCGGATGGGGCGGGTTAGCGGTTTTCATGGCCAGCACCTACGGCTGTAGAGTGACGACAACGACAATATCCAATGAACAATATCATTTCGCTTTGAACAAGGTTCGTGAGTCCGGACTTGAACATAAAATCACGGTTCTTAATCGTGATTATCGGACACTCAGCGGTGAATTTGACAAACTGGTTTCTGTCGAGATGATAGAGGCTGTGGGTCACAAGTACCTGCCGATTTACTTTGAAAAGTGCAATCAACTTTTAAGGCCGGGCGGTAAGATGTTGCTGCAGGCGATTACCATGCCCGAACAACGCTACAGACAGGCGATCAGCCAGGTAGACTTCATACAAAAATACATATTTCCCGGGGGCTGTTTACCGAGCGTCGAAATTATTCTGCGTAATATAGGTCAACATACACAGTTTCAGCTTCGTGATTTTCATGATATTACCGACTCTTATGCACGGACTCTGGCTCACTGGCGCCAAAAATATTCGGAGAACTTACCAGAAGTGGCGCAGCAGGGTTATGATCAGCGCTTTACGCGAATGTGGGATTTTTATTTTTGTTACTGTGAAGCCGGCTTCGCCGAGAAATCAATCGGCACATCGCAGTTATTATTTGAACGCGAAAAATGAACGTCAGGCATTTACCGGTTATTTTTAACATTATCTGGTTCGAAGTATGCTGGATTGCATGCGTGATGCTAGGGAATATAGCAGCAGTAATTGTTTTGAGTCTGATCCTTTTTACCTATCTAATCGTGCCCAAACTGCGTCCAGAAATCTGGCTGCTGCTCGCCATATTTGCACTAGGATTCACGGTAGATTCAGTTCTGATCAGCACAGGCGTGTTACAGCAATCGTCGGGTGGTTTTTTCCCGCCGCTTTGGCTGAGCGTGCTGTGGCTTGCATTTGCCACCACAATTAACCATTCATTAAAATCATTAATGGATAAAAAACTGCTGTTTCTGTTGCTGGCTTTAGTCGGTGGACCGCTTTCTTACAAGGTTGGTGTTAACCTGACTGATATTCAATTTGGTCTGGGTCCTTGGCTTTCACTTTCTGTCCTGGCTGCCGTCTGGCTGGTAGCAGGCTACATGATCCTAATGATGTATTTCCGGTGGAAAACCTATGCTATATCTCAGGCCTGACATAGCTGCGATAATGATTTATCTAACCATGCAAACGGCGGCTGCGTGTGTAAATCCTCATCTCAGCGAGCGCGATTATTCTGCCGTTGGAATTGTAAAAAATACTGACGGTGATGTTATCTATGAGGAACACCACAATCATAAAGCTGATGAAACCGGGGGCATATCCGAGGTCAAATACAAGTCAACAACTGGCAGGATCATCGCCAGAAAAATATTAGACTACAACTGTCGTGCGAGTGCTCCAGATTATGTTTTGACCATGCATCATGACCAAAAATGGATCGAGGAGGTTCGATGGCAATCGGACAAGCTAGTCGTTACCCATCCTGAAGGCAAGGAGATTCTTGACGTCGTCGATAATAATAGTTTAATTATAGATGCAGGATTCGATAATTTTGTCTATGAAAACTGGTCGGAACTGATGTTGGGTGTCGAAAAAGAATTTGATTTTCTCCATGTTAAGGGAAATGATCTATACCGATTAGTCATAAAACTGCACGCTGGTACGCCTGATATTGCTGTACCGACAGACGTGGTGCTGTTTAAAATTATGGCCAAAAACAGATTCTTCAGACTGTTTTCCGAACCGATCTACCTGGGCTACAACAAACAAACCAGACTGCTGGATTTTTACTTCGGTCCAACCAATCTACGCGGGGATGTAGCCGGACTTGAAAAATCAAAACAGATAACTATCAATTATCTATATAATTGAGGACTGCTTAAACTTGTTTTCCAGGCGCTGGTGAAAAAGCTGTTTCCCCTCTTATTCAAAGTGATATTTTTTGCGGTATTGC
>JAHEKD010000328.1 GCA_024638545.1 Gammaproteobacteria bacterium | reverse complement strand
TCAGGAAAGGCAGTATGGTAGATCTCTACGGCCTGGGATTCGAGAAGGCTTGCCTGATAGCCAAGGTAAAAATAGTTGGCGAGGATACTGCAGACATAAATACCAACACCTGCAAGCATGAAATTAATTGCCATCTTGTAATCAAATCTCGTCTGCCTCTCTTCACTGTCATCATACTTGCCCTGCAGCAGGCATGGTGCAGCAGTTTTCTCCAGGCTGCCATGCGCAATCCAGCTTGCCAAGGTATCACCGATGTCCCAAAACTGGACGTTGTCCCAATCTCCGGCGATCAGCTCCTTTACCATAGTTTCATCGTTAATCGCTATGATATTGCCATTCGCCTCCATTTCCCACCACAGTTCAAGCATATCCTCATCAATAACAGTGCCACTGCCGTCGCCGCTTCGAATCAGATAATCTCCCGAGGGCATTTTTACCAGCGTAATATCGGCACCTGGGTGTTGCGGTAGCATCAGATATAGAGGCACAATGTCATCAATCACGAAACCGGCGTCTGCAAAATGTGCCATGCTGTCCTGAATGAGCCTGTCTTTAACGACCAGCACATCCGCACTTTCATTTGGTGTCCATTTTTGCAACGCAAAATGCAGATCGTCTATGTCATCTGTTAATTCTTCTTCCAGAACAAATGGAATAGCACTAATCACATTTTTTCGTGAAGTGCCTGGTACATTCACACGATGTGATGCGACATTAGTACCGTCGAATACCAGCTTTGTGTGTTTGATTGGCTGATCAAATTTTAACTCATCAAGCGACTCTGTCTCCCCTGTCGCAACCACAGATCTGTTATCATCATTGACAATGACCCATTGGTAAGGCGAATTAACCGTTATATACAAGTCCATATTTTTTCTCTATTTTACTCGTCGTCGTCTTCAGCGCGTTTCAGCTCCGCCAACGGCAGCCAGTCGTATTGACGTTGAATTACAACTGGCCGTGCTTCAAATTGGTCAAAGTCTTTGAATACTAGCGTTTCCAGATTGAAACTTATACCATTTTCTTTTTGAAAAAAACTTTCGATCAAAAAAAACTGACTATATTCGCTGGCAACCAGCCTGATAGTTTCCTCAATATCCTCGGTGTTCAGGTCAGGCGTTTGTGGAATACTGTTAACAAATACTGTCGCAAAGTTTAATGCATCCTGCCTGTTGACAATATTTTGAAACTTACCCTGGTTTTGCAATATCACTGCCAGCGCACTTTTATTGTTATATATCGTAAATAATCCTGCAAGCAATTCCGTCGGTGCTGTGTTTATATTAAGCTTTGTCAATGCAGGAGAATTGGGCCCATCGAAACCCTGTGCACCCTGCGTACTTGGACTAAACGCCTGTTTGAAAGGTGCAAAATTGGCCATGTAAACGGGCAGCGCAACAACATAATCGGACAATTTAGCCATAAGCTCCGGCGTCATGCCCAGCACGTTCTCGAGTTCACCTATGCTGCTAATTGGGCGATTTGCAGGCCTGTACAGTGAACCTTCCCGCCTGTAAATATCGTCTTCTGTGAAGAGTATTTCTGTACGTGAGTCATTATCATGATCCAGCCAGTCAACAATATGGTTAGTGATTGTATCAGGGTCAACATCAAATTCATCATCGTTTATCTGATTGATAAGTTCCTTGAAAATGGCCACATTTAATTCGAATGCGCGCTTGACTTTAATATCTGCGCTATTGGCGAAGTGCAGATTATTGACATTAAAAAACCGGTTTAAATCCGTGATATATAGTGCATGCTGGTCAACATATCCTTGCGCCAGATCCGCTTTAATAAACTCGGGTGTTTGCGGTTTATTCCAGGATTCATACTTAGAATCATTTTGCGGATCGTAACCCAATGAATTATCTTTTTCGTCAATTGATTGAGGTGTGTTTGTACCACTGGTGTCATCTGATGGTGGAAAAACATCAAAAAAACTATCGCGGTAGAGTATATCCAGGCCATAAGTTTCAACCGCGTTGGCCAAAAGATTAAACTGCTCATTTTCAATACGCTGCTGGGTTTTTCTCATCACGGTATAGCCCGAGTCAATCAGATACACTGCTGATGCAGAGACCACGGCCACAATCAGGATGGCCGTGATCAGGGCAACTCCTTTTTGATTATCGAACTGCATCGGCCTGAGTTGCCTGATTAAAGTATGATTGCCGGATATTGTCCTTCATAATGAGTAGATGTATCAGGTTTCCTGCGGTACACCGCTGATCTCGAGAATCCGATAGTAATCCCGGCCGCTTCTGGTTTTTACGGAGATTTTCACCAATCGCGGTAACGCGTAGAGGTTTTCATCAAAGTCATTCGTAAATGCCTGCTCGTTAAAAGCGTTGACATCTTCCTCACCGTCATTTAGTTGCAGGCTGATCTCAAAGGATTCGATCTCCGTGGCTACACGCTGAATGTGCTGGATCTCGGTGTCCCTTTCACCCAGCACACGGTCTTTTAAATCCAGCTCTTTCCATGAGTAACGATAGACCGCCTCGTCACTCAGCCGCCAGGAGACCCTGAAGTTTGTTTGTGACATCCTGTTTAGCGGGGTTGGCCTGGCGGTGGTGAACTGCATCTTTTCCCCAGTAAACACGGGTCGGTTTGTGTAGACCTCCATGGCAGCATAGGTCGTGTTGTTATATTGAACAGGCCGGGCGACCAGATAGCGTATATCCTGTTCCAGTAACGAGAATAGTTTTTGTATCTGTTCAAGCCGCGTGTGGGCTGCCTCAATTTTCTGGCTCTGATCAAAAAAACGTATCAGGCTGGTATAGCTCACAGTGCTGATAATGGCAAATATCAACACCGCAATCACCATCTCTAGCAGCGTGAAGCCCTGAAATCTAGTTCGTGAGGGGCTGTTGACCATCATCCACTAGTTTAGGTTTTGGATTAATAAAATATCCGAATAAACTGGCAACGCGATAACGGCCCTGTTTATCGAGTGAAACAGTCACGTCGATCCGGCGGATATTCTCGTTCTCGGTTTCCCTGATATCCTCAATGACATGCCAGACACGTCCCGCCATCTCCACATCAGAATTTTTTTCACCGACCTGTGGCCAGTTGGTCTCGGATTTTATTTCCGTCATTGTATTGCTGGCCACCCAATTACCAATCATTCTTTCTTCAACCCGGCTTGTAAGACGGGTGCCCTGAGATAAGGAAGAGAACAGTGCCGCCAGTGCAATTGAGATGACGGCGAGTGCAGCCAGCACTTCCAGTAACGTAAATCCCCTTGTGCGGGGAGCCGGTTCACTGGATTTGAATTGTAACATCGTCAAACTCATCGGTCGTCACAACATAGTCTTTACTGTCGCTGCTGATGATCAGATTTGCCGGTTCAAAATCTGAAAACGGCGTGATCAGAGCAATTTCAGTACTGGCGGAGGGCCGGGAATCATCCTCACTGAGATTGCCGGGCTTCTTGACACTGGTTTGCGCCTTGGTTTTTTTAGATTTTACCTGAACCCGCTTATTAATCTTGTGGGGACTTAATAATTTACTGCCGGTTTTTTCACTCAGTCTGTTCCACGTTCTGTTCACCGGATCTACGTAAAGAAAAAAATATGTTTTTCGTCTTTGATCGAGACGCAGGCTTAATATACGCCCGGTGTAGGCACTGTATTCTTTGGTATATGCTAATACCCGCGCAAACCTTTTTGCCTCATTGAGAGCAATACTGTCCAGATTGCGATTAAAGTTGAGACTGACCAGGCCAATGACAACCCCCATGATGAAGACAACAATCAGGATTTCAATTAATGTAAATCCTGGCTGTTTTTTTAATCGACTCATCTCATTGGGAGACTGCTGAAACTGTTTTACCCATCCAGATTCCAGTTGCCAATGTCCTTGTTTTCATCCGAGCCGCCTTCCTTGCCATCAGCGCCCTGTGACCACAGGTCAAATTCACCGTTTTTGCCCGGGCGCCTGTACTGATAATCATTGCCCCAGGGGTCTTTCGGTACTGACTTGCTGTTTAAATAACCGCCTTTTTGCCAATTCTTGGCGCTGCCCGGTTTGGACACGAGTGCATTCAGTCCCTCCTGGGTGGCTGGGTAATTAAAATTGTCCAGCTTGTATAACTCCAGCGCCTGGCTAATGGTTCTGACGTCGGTTTTTGCACGTACCTGTAACGCCTGTTCCTGACGAC
>JAHEKD010000327.1:1899-4178 GCA_024638545.1 Gammaproteobacteria bacterium | reverse complement strand
CGTAATATTTTCAACAGGATTAAAACGGTAAACTTCTGCGCCTGCTTCACGTGATTTGCGCGCCAGTGCAAAAGTTATCCCTGCCGGGTCTATATCACCATCAAGCGGATCCCACCACGCGCCCAGCAATCCTTGTGTGTTCATCAGTGGATGACGCTTGCCAACTTCGGCAGCGTCAATAAAATCCATCTCCACTCCCATACCCGCAGCCATGCCGATGTAATGTCGATAGGTATCGACTTGATCGCGCGTATGGGCCAGGCGCATGCCGCCGGTAATATGATAGGCAATAGGGTTGTCATGATCCACAGCCAGTTCCCGGTATAAATCAATACTGTGACGTTTTAATGCCACCATTGTTTGATTGCTACCGAACTGGGTCACCTGTGCTGCTGCATGCCAGGTTGAGCCTGAGGTGAGCTCATCGCGCTCAACCAGCACAACATCAGTCCAGCCTTCACGCGTCAGGTGATACAAAGTCGAACACCCGGCAATACCGCCGCCTATGACAACCACTCGTGTATGCGATTTAACTTGTGTTTTCATGACCATTGTGATCCCTTAACATAGATCAATTTGCTCGGAATAATTCCGATAATGAGTTATTTTCGACAGTGATGGCAACTCAGTATTTTTAATGTATAGTTTAAAATAGTTAAACTACGTATCTTTCATTCACAGCATTTTCAAGCTATTAATAGCCTTATCGCAATATAACATTTAAACCATGAAACATAAGCTCCCCCCCCTTGACAGCCTGAAAGCTTTTGAAGCTGCTGCCAGACATCTGAGTTTCAGCCTGGCCGCTGATGAACTTTGCATCACCAAAGGTGCGGTTAGCTATCAAATTCGCAAGCTGGAGGAGAATATTGATTGCAGTCTATTCAAACGCTCGATTCGTCAGGTCTATCTTACCGATGCCGGCCAAAAACTACTGCAGACCACGTCGCGAATATTTTCAGAAATGGAACAAACCATTACCGAACTTGCACATACTGACGACGAACTCAGGGTTTCTGTTGCGGCCAGCACCTATGTCGCCCTGCGCTGGCTATCGCCGCGTATCGCGGCGTTTAATGAGCAGTATCCTGATGTGTCAATCGTCTTCAGCCATTCAGTCAATTCAGGCGACTTCAAACTGCAGGATGTTGATATCGCAATGCGCTGGTGCCGCTGCGATGATCGCGACAATCGTCATCACATCACTGAAATGCCGCTTCCACTGTACCCCGTTTGCAGTCCCGGGTTACTATCAAAAATAAAACCAGCATTAATCAAAGCCAAACTCAAGAAAAGTGTGTTTGCCTCACCAGAGTTTGAAGCTTTTCCACTTCTCTGTGAGGACCGCAGACTCGACCTGTGGCAGCACTGGTATGGCGAAAAATTGCCGCCGCTCACAAACCCGCGAAGGCTGATCACGGATGCGAATGTCCGTACCCAGGCCGCAATCGACGGTCAGGGCTGGACAATGGCGGATGCATTAATGCATCCGGAACTGGAGAACGGCAGCCTGATCGCACCGTTCGAGCATCAGCTGGAAGGCTATGGTTATGCATTAATGGCCTCACCAGGGCGCCATATGAATCATAAGGTCAAGGCCTTGCGTGACTGGCTGATGCGTGATCTGGTCTGAATTTTTTGTGATTAAGCATGAGCGTTTGCCTGAACGATTGAAACTGAATCTCCTTCAAAATGCCGTTTACTAAGATCATGACGCCTTTTGTGAAAATAGCCGTCACGCCTGTGCAGTGTGAACTCTCAGCGGTATTTTCAGCTCCTTTGCTGCGGTACCAGGTTGCCTGTCTGGCCAGGATTGAACTCTACCGCTCGACCCTGATCCAACACCATGTGCGACAGATTCCGCCAGGTAAAAGCCTGCCAGCAGGACCGGCTTGAAATATTCAAAGATTCGTGCATAAAATTTTGTTCACATGCATCGCGATGCTAGAATAAACGCGTTGCAATTCAAAATGACGTGTGATACTCAGGTTTTTATAAAGATTGAATCATCAACTAAAGGAAGATGAGCCGTTATGTCAACCGATTCAAATACCTCAATACAACCGCTAAAACTTTATTCAGCTTATCTATACAATATGCCTGACGTATCCATTCATAGAACCTTTTTAAACAAGTCAGCAATCGGGATCCTTGTGAGTATAGTATTTTCCTGGGTATCCGCTACAGAACTGCCAACCTTTGAAGAGGTAGCGGCCGTTCGTGCCAAGGCAGATGAGCACCGGTTTAAGATTTACGTTCTCGATAAACTGGAAGTTCAC
>JAHEKD010000327.1:0-1889 GCA_024638545.1 Gammaproteobacteria bacterium | reverse complement strand
AGCTATGCCCAGGTAAAAAGAGGCCTGTGCCTGGATTTTATTGGCAAATCAGACGGCATCTACCGGTCCAAGTTCAGCGGCGGGCCGATTATGGTTGATCTGGCTAACTGCGGGGAAGAAGATCATTATATTGACGGCCGAATCAAGGCACTGAAACTTCTCGAAGCACGTGAGCACCGCGACGGATTGACTAAAGAACAGATAGATCATGCCCTGGAGGAAATCAATGAGATGTTTGCGGACAAAATATATGATCCACAAATCAGGGAATAATGCTGTCATCGGATTAGAACATCATCAATCACTGCTGCTTAAATCTTGGACTTGGGATTCGATTGGACAATCCAGATTATGAGCTCTATTTTGAACCGACATTTCACCCGCACATTTCCAGTAAGCTAACGCTGGTAAGATATGTTTGAACCATCCAGATATACTCTGATCGGTCATTCAATTAATTAAAATCAATCTTCAGTAAATGGCAGTATATACACGAGCAGTTGTTATAGGTGGTGGTGTAGTTGGTGTGAGTATTTTGTATCATCTGGCCAAGTTAGGTTGGCAAGATTGCAGTCTGCTGGAGCGAACGGAATTAACCGCTGGTTCGACATGGCATGCTGCTGGATTATTACCCTTATATCACCCCGGATATTCGATCTCGCGTATTAATCAATACTCTGTTGATTTATATCAGCTACTTGAGAAGGAGACCGGACAAGCTGTCAGTTTTCATAAAACCGGAAACCTGCGACTTGCCACAAGCCGGGACAGAATGGATGAATACAAAGCCTACTGTGATACGGCTAATACCAGCGGTGTGAATTACGAATTAATTTCACCTTCTGAGGTACAGAAGCTCTGGCCATTTATGGATATAGAGGGTGTCATTGGTGCTCTATATCATCCGGATGATGGCCATATTGCACCCGCTGATTTAACCCAGGCACTAGCAAAAGGCGCGCGCAGTAAAGGCGCATCCATACATCGACAAACTGAAGTCACGGGGATGTCGCAATCAGCTTGCGGAGAATGGCATGTTCAAACGACTCAGGGTGAATTTGTAGCTGAACATGTAGTTTGCGCAACCGGATTTTATGCAAGGCAAACAGCCGGGCTTGTTGGATTGGACCTTCCTTGTGTGCCGGTATTGCACCAATTTTTAGTGACGGATGCCATTGACGAACTTAGACAGCGAAATCAACAGGGCTTATCCGAGTTGCCTGTTTTACGCGAAGATCGGGTGAAGTTTTATTTGCGTGAAGAACGACAGGGATTAATCTTTGGGCCCTACGATCCTAATCCACCCGTTTGGGCCGCTGATGGCGTGCCAGAAGGGTTTGGTCAGGAATTACTACCCGGTGACCTGAATCGAATGATTGATCAATTTCAAGGCGCGGCAAAAATCGTGCCATTGCTTAATAAAGCGGGCGTAAAAGAAATTATTAATGGTCCGATTGCCCATACACCTGATGGGTCACCCTTAGTGGGTCCGGCCTGGGGCTTGAAGAACTTCTGGCTCGCTGAAGGTAACACCTTTGGAATTCTGCTGGCCGGTGGTGTTGGACGTTATCTGGCTGAATGGATCATCGATGGTGAACCAGGTATTGATATGTTTGCTGTCGATCCTCGTCGCTATGGTGGCTATGCGGATAAGGATTACGCTGTTGAAAAAGGCATTGAGACCTATGGGCATGTCTTTGACATCCATTATCCCAATCTTGAAATGCCTGCTGCGCGTCCATTAAAGACCTCGCCCTGTTATTCAAGAATGTCAGAAATGGGTGCGGTCTGGGGAGAGAAGTATGGCTGGGAGCGGGCGAACTGGTTTGCAGCCAATGCAAATGCCGCATTTGATAGACATAGCTTTCGCCGCAGCAATGATTTTGAAG
>JAHEKD010000326.1 GCA_024638545.1 Gammaproteobacteria bacterium | reverse complement strand
CGTGCCGTATCTTCCAGGCTGAAAGCTGTCCCTGACCACTTATGGAAGGCGCAGGAGCTGATCAGGCAAAAACCCGAAGGCATTCCTCCTGTCTGGTTAGAGCAGGCGATAACCGCTGCCAGAACAGGTGATCAATTTTTTAAATCGCTTGAAAAGCACCCTAAAATAATCGACGCGGTCAACAGGTGGCCAGGTCTGTTAAAAGAAATTGAAAGCGCCAGGAAGTCCCTGCAGGGCTTTGCCCGATTTCTTGAGAACGATGTAGGTCATTTGGCACAAGGCAGCGCGGCATCTGGCGAACATCATTTCAACAAGTTATTGCAGCTTAAGCATGGCCTGGACATTGATCACCAGCAGCTGCATGCATTTGGCATGAAGCTGACAAAGCAGATCCACTGTGAACTCAAACAGCTATGTCAGGAACTCGCCGGGCATCATGATATTGCACAATTGACAGCGCAAATTGGTGCAGATCATCCGAATCCTGAGGCCCTGATTTCGTCCTATCGGGAGGCCATGCAGTCGGCGAAGGCGTTTGTCAGTGAGAATGACTTGATGACCCTGCCTGCAGCCGAGCAGCTCGATGTAATTGAAACCCCGGTTTATCAGCGCCATCAGATTCCTTTTGCAGCCTATATGCCGCCAATGCACGGTGACTCGAGGCAGCAGGGTTACTATTATGTAACGCCTGTCGTCGACCAGCAGTCTTTATCAGAGCATAACTTTCTTTCGATCAAACACACCAGCGTGCATGAAGCCTACCCGGGCCATCATCTGCAGTTTGCCAGCGCCAATATGGATTCTGTTTCCAGCAGCTGGCCACGTTTATTAAACGCATCGGCAACAATGTACGAGGGCTGGGCAGTGTATTGTGAACAATTAATGGTTGAGCAAGGATACCTGGATCAACCGCTTAACCGGTTCATTATGCTCAAAGACAGGTTATGGAGAGCCTTGAGAGTGATGATAGATGTCGATTTGCACGTAAACCAGTTGCCTGAGAATGAAGCGGCACGTAAACTGTGTGACTGTCTGGGGTTTACAAAAGAACAGGCGCTGGCCGATATTGGTTGGTATACGCATGCGCCGACCGTACCTATGGGGTATGCTCTGGGCTGGTCGATGATAAACACCCTGCGTGAACAGCAAATGACAAATGATTCATTCAAGCTTAAAGCATTTCACGATAAATTAATGGCTAGTGGCTCAATTTCGCTGGCCTGGGTGATTAAACGTCAGTTTGGTGTAGAGGCAATGAATAACGTAGTGAGTAAGATAACAGCTTAGACTATCTAGATGAATCTGATTACCGATTGGTTCAAGCATCATTTTTCCAACCCGCAGGTTGTTTTTCTAACCCTGTTACTGCTGGTTATTTCAGCCATCATCTTTTTGTTCGGAAACATTCTTGGACCGGTTTTAGCCTCTGTCGTGCTGTCTTATGTCCTGGAGGGCGCGGTGAAACGCATACACGGGCTTGGTGTGAATAGGATTCTGGCTGTTTCTGTTGTTTTTGTCCTGTTCGTGTTTGCACTATTTGCAGTCATGCTATGGTTGATTCCGCTTCTGACCTCCCAGATAAGCCAGCTGGTTCAACAGGTACCTCAATTCCTGTCCAGCGGCCAGGCGGCATTAATGCAGCTGCCGCAACGTTACCCGGAACTGGTCTCTGAAGACCAGATCCGTCAGGTCATTCGTCTGATCGGCGCTGAGTTAACCATTTACGGACAAAAGCTGGTTGCTTATTCCGTGTCTTCATTCAGAAATATCCTGAACATCCTGATTTTCCTGATCGTGATGCCAATTCTGGTGTTCTTGTTTTTAAAGGATAAAGACCGCATCATTGACTGGTTTACAAACTTCATGCCCAGTGACCGTCAGTTAACCAATAAAATCTGGCGGGAATCCAATGCGCAGTTCAGTAACTATATCCGCGGAAAATTTTTTGAGATTCTGGTAGTAATGGTTGTCTCAGCCGTTACTTTTGTGTGGCTCGAATTGCAGTTTGCGGCACTGCTTGCTGTCGCGGTCGGCCTGTCGGTATTAGTGCCTTATGTGGGTGCCGCAGTGGTGACAATACCGGTACTGTTAATTGGGTGGTTTCAGTGGGGATGGTCCTGGGACTTTGGTTACGTTGCCATCGCCTACTTTGTGATTCAGGCACTCGACGGCAATATACTGGTGCCGTGGCTGTTTTCCGAGGTTGTCAATATGCATCCGGTGGCAATTATTGTAGCGGTGCTGTTTTTTGGCGGGATTTGGGGAATTTGGGGCGTGTTTTTTGCAATTCCTCTGGCAACTTTAGTGCAGGCAATCATCAGGGCATGGCCTGAAGATCAATCCCTGAACCAGAAACCGTAAGCCAGCACCTTGTTTCGACTTTAGAATCGCATTTCAGGCCCGATTCAAATGAGAGCCCAATAATGGTAAGTATATGCCAATTCGCAAAGACTAAAATCCCGGACGACCATTAAATGATCAGACTTTACCAAGCTCAGGATCTTCCGCAGGCACAGCTGGTAATCGATATGCTGGCCCGGCACGGTATTGCGGCAAAAATATATAATGGCAATGCTGCTGCCGCTGTAGGCGATATTCCGTTTACACATGCCTATCCGGAAATATGGCTTGTAGAGGAATCTGATTTTAAACGATCAAGGCAGCTTATTGCAGAGTTTGAAAAGCCGCCGAGTGATGAACTCTGGTGTTGCGAGCATTGCAATGAAGCTTCGCCGGTCACTTTTGAAACATGCTGGAACTGCCGCCGGGAAAGGTTGACCGATGGCTAGACGCAAACACAGACGTCTGTCAACCGGGCCCAAGTTGCTGCCTTTTTTTACCCGGTTACTGGTATTTGTCAGCATAGCTGTGACCGTCACAGGCGGCTACTGGGTTTATCGCCTGAACACCCAGGTGATCCAACAGTTTGAGGGAAGAAAATGGGCCGTGCCAGCCCATGTCTACTCTCGTCCGCAGGAGCTCTATCCGGGTCTTAAACTGACACAGGCATCATTCATTGATCAGCTGGAAAAACTGGGTTACCGGAAAGTCAAACAGCTGGACAGGCAAGCCAGTTACTCGGTCGCTGAAAATTCGGTGAGCCTGATTACCAGGCCATACCAGTTTTGGGAAGAAAAACAGCCCAACATGGCGCTCAGCGTCGAATTTGCCAACGGCCGTTTAAGATCACTGGTCAACCTCAGAAATTCAGCTTATGTTTCCGAGGTGAATCTTGAGCCGCAGCTCATCGGCAGTCTCAGGCCAGGTCAGCACGAGGACCGGGATTTGATCAAAATTGAAGACGTACCGCCTGAGTTTATTCTCAGTCTGCTGGCCACCGAGGATCGAAAGTTCCTCAAACATCACGGTGTGAATTTGATCAGTATCGCCAGGGCAATGGTGGTCAATCTTAAAGCCGGCAGGGTGGTTCAGGGTGGCAGCACCATCACCCAGCAGCTGATTAAAAACTTTTACCTTACCTCAGATCGCACTATCAAGCGTAAGCTTAAAGAGATGGTGATGGCCATTTTGCTGGAATTTCACTATGAAAAACACGAAATTCTCGAAACTTATCTTAATGAAGTCTATCTTGGGCAGGCAGGTAATCGCGCGATTCACGGTTTTCAACTTGCCAGCCGGTTTTACTTTGGCCGTCCGCTTGAGGAACTCAGCACGCATGAATCGGCTTTGCTGGTTGGATTAATAAAAGGCCCATCTTATTATAATCCTTTTAATAACCCTGAGCGGGCAATGCGGCGCCGCAATGTCGTGCTCGATCTGATGTTTGCCGAGAAGTCAATAAGTGAGGAAGCGTTAAACGCCATCAAGAGCCGGCCGCTGGGAGTTCGAAAAAATACAATATTAAGTAAAAGTGCCTATCCTTCATTTCTGGACCTTATCCGTCGTCAGCTCAGCGACCAGTACGATGAAGAGTTGTTGCAAAGCGAAGGCCTGGCAATTTACACTACGATGGATCTTGCCGTTCAGCAGGCGGCAGACAATGCACTCAGGCAAACGATAGACGCAATTGAATCAGAAAAAAATATCGAAAGCGGAAAACTACAGGGTGCAGTCGTTGTACTGCGCGCAAGCAGTGTGCGAGGGGATGCACAGCGATCCCGACGCGCAGTGGGCGCACGTCATCGAGATCGACGCATCGGCGATCGAGCCGATGGTGGCGCTAC
>JAHEKD010000325.1 GCA_024638545.1 Gammaproteobacteria bacterium | reverse complement strand
GCAAACGAAATCTCGAGCCAGCTCACCTTTCGAAAACGCTTTTTTCACCGATTCCTGATCATGAAAAATCATCGCGGGTGCCTCGATTACGTGACGGTCGTGCGGTACAGCGGAGGTTTTGATAACCGCTACACCGATATTACCCTTCAAACTGACAAGTCCGCCTGTGTCCTGGAACGGTTTTGTAACTGGTTTTATTATCTCAACATCGTGGCTTTTGGGGCGTGCTGTTTGCCACTGCAGACTTCCGGATGGGTCGAGTTTGACTTCATAAAAATAGCGTTCAAGACCCGGTCCCATGACCGTCATGATGTCCTCGTGCAGCAAGCCGGCTTCACACAGTTCGCAGATTAAATACTGCAACCCACCCGCCGCATGAAAATGATTGACGTCGGCTTTACCATTGGGATACACCCTTGCGATCAGCGGCGTGATGTTCGACAACTCAGAAAAATCATCCGCCGTAATTTGAATGCCGGCTGCACGCGCCATGGCGGTCAAATGCAGGACCAGGTTAGTGGAACCGCCGGTTGCGTGCAAGCCCACGATACCGTTCACAAAGGTTTTGATGCTTAATATTTCCGCCGCCGGTATATAGTTATCACCGAGTGCTGTAATCTTCAGCGCCTGCGCGGTACCGGCCCTGGTGAAGGCGTCACGAAGGGAGGTATTGGGGTTAACGAATGATGCACCCGGCAAATGCAGCCCCATCACTTCCATCAGCATCTGGTTGGAATTCGCTGTCCCGTAGAATGTACAGGTGCCCGGGCCATGATAGGATTTCATCTCTGACTTAAGCAGCGCCATTCTGTCAATCTCGCCTTTTGCATATTTTTTTCGGGCCTCCGCTTTTTCATCATTGGAAATACCTGACAACATCGGCCCTGCCGGTAGAAAAACAGCCGGCACATGACCGAAGGTTGCAGCGGCGATCACCAGCCCCGGCACTATCTTGTCGCAGACGCCCAGGTAGACACTGGCATCAAAGCAATTATGCGACATCGCCACAGCCGCTGCCATGGCAATGATATCCCTGGAAAACAGCGACAGCTCCATCCCCGTCTGACCCTGTGTAACACCGTCACACATGGCTGGCACCCCGCCTGCGACCTGCGCCGTTGCACCTGCATCGTGTGCAGCCTGCTTTATCAGGCCAGGAAAATCCTTGAAAGGCTGATGTGCAGACAGCATGTCGTTATACGCGCTGACAATACCCAGGTTTGGAACTCGATCTGTAACGAGTCTGGATTTATCAGACGCATCAGCACTGGCATAGGCATGCGCCATGTTTGAACATGTCAGATGTGCCCGCGCCACTCCCTTTTCTCTGGCAGCGTTTACACGCTGCATGTATTCAGATCTTGATTTAGCGGAGCGCTGCTCGATTCTTTGCGTCACTAATCGTAAAGTTTTATGCACGTTCACTTTTCGTATCCTTTGGTATTTTGGTTTATTGAAGGCCCGGCTGCGCTGAATGAGTGATTACGCAACTGACTGCTAGTCGGCATAATGTACTGCCAGGCCATGCTTGCCCAGTATTGCCCTCACGGGCATCTGCTCAACGTCACCAGCCTGTTTTGCCCTGTTCAGCGTTTCAAGCTTGGCTTGTCCGCAAATCAGAAGGTGCAAATGTGCTGCACTCAATAATTTAGCCAGGGTCAGGGTGATTCTTGGCTCATCCGCGCCGGGTGCGGTGATTGTCATGACGGATTTGCCCGTATTAAGGTCAAGCGCCGATGATAGATTATCGGCACCCGGAAACAGTGAGGCGATGTGCGCATCCTCACCCATGCCCAGAACGCAGACATCAGGATTAAAGTTGAATTTACGCATTCTTGCCTCCAGATCGACCAAGGCTTGACCAGGTGATTTCCCTTCTACATACAGTGAGACAATTTTTGCCCGAGAAGCCTGGTTGATTATCAGATTAATGTGAAGAAACCGGTCATTTGAGCGCGGATGATTTGCATCCACCCAGCGTTCATCACTGGGAACGACAATCACCCCGGACCAGTCGATATTCGTTTTGGAAAGGTAATTTAAAAACAGTTCCGGCGTCGACCCGCCCGCCACGACTAAAAGTGCCTTACCTCTTGAGCGCAGGGCATTCGCTAACTGCCCTGCCACCAGATTAGCGAGTTGCTGCGCCTGCGCATCTCTGTCGGCATAATGCATCATGCCACAATGTCCCGCCATCGCCTGTTATCACGAACAATTAATTCAACTGCCCCAGCCGGGCCGGAACTATAAGAGTCATAGCTTTCCGGAGGTACACCCGAGTTTTTCCAGGCCATCATGATGGGATCAATCCATTCCCAGGCCGCTTCGACCTCGTCATCTCGCATGAACAGGGTTTGATTGCCGCGAATGATATCCATGATCAGGCGCTCATAGGCGTCGGGGGGACGCCAGTCATCACCGGAATTACCGGCAAACGTCATATCCAGCGGCGTTTCCCTCAGGCGAAAGCCACCGGGTCCCGGATCTTTGGTCATGATAAATAAATTCAGGCCTTCATCAGGCTGCAGCCGTATCACCAGCGCATTTGGACGGATTGGCGTGTCGATCTCGCCAAATATAGAGTGTGGTGTTGACCTGAACGTAATGACGATTTCAGCCACTTGTGAACGCAGGCGCTTACCGGTACGAAGATAAAATGGCGTACCTGCCCAACGCCATGAATTGATTTGCGCTTTGAGGGCGACAAAAGTCTCGGTCTGACTGTCTTTATTATGGGACTCTTCCAGGTAACCGGGTGCACCGGGTGCAGCCAGGTACTGCCCGCGAACGGTTTTTCGCAGTGCTTCCTCGCCGGTGAGCGGTTGCAATGCGCGAAGCACTTTGAGCTTTTCATCGCGCATGGCATCGGCATCAAATTTATAGGGAGGTTCCATCGCCGTCAGGCACAGGAGCTGCAGCAGATGATTTTGGACCATATCCCGCATAGCACCTATGTTGTCATAGTACTCGCCGCGACCCTCAACACCCAGGGTTTCCGCAGCCGTAATTTGTATATGATCGACATGGTTGGTGTTCCACAATGGTTCAAACAGTTTATTGGCAAATCGCAATGCCATTAAATTCTGTACTGTTTCCTTACCCAGGTAGTGATCGATTCGATATATTGCGTGCTCATTATAGACTGCGCCAATTTGTGATTTTAGTTTCCTGGCACTGGCCAAATCATGACCAAACGGTTTTTCAACGACCAGACGGGAATTTTTGGCAAGATTCAGGCGTCCCAATTGTTTAACGATGGGTGAAAACAGAACGGGTGCGACCGAAAGATAAAACGCCAGAACTTTATTGTCTGAATCTTTCAGCATCTTTTGCAGTTCGCCCCAGTCTTCATCACTATTTACATCGTTTTTTATATAGTGAAGGCAGGATACAAAGCGCTTCGCCAGCGCCGGATCAAAATGTTTTTCAGAGACCGCCTGCTTGAGTGCCTCCCGGGCCTGGTTTCTGAACTGCTGGGTCGAAAACGCGGAGCGTGCCAAACCGATGATCCTCGAGCTCTTTGGGATCTGGCCATCGATAAAGCGATAATAAAGCACCGGAATCAACTTGCGCCTGGCCAGGTCACCGGTTATGCCGAAAATCACCAGATCAAAAGGATCTACTGGAATTATTTTTGAAGTCATCATTAAATTTCGATTAAAATCAAGGGCTGCAAATCTGCTTGAGATTAAAAGACGCAGGTTAGTGCCGGAGAATCCGTGAATGTCGATTTCAAGTATCCGGCATCTTCACTACACCACCATTAACACTATTCTTAAGCGACTTTTTTTAATTAATAATTCATTATACATTATTAAAGAATTATTTTCCTGAATTAGTTAATCCTGATCCGGCTTTTGCATCTATTTTTTTTTAATAATTCACATCGCGCCGGCGCGGTTTTAACCGGTAAATTCAACTGATAAACGTATGTATATTTTTTAAACTAAAGATACTGCAACCGGAATTAACAACCTGCCGTGTAGTCATGGGCATATGTTTCTGTAAAAATAGTCAACTATATCCTAATAAAGCCTCAAGGTTATATGCGTAATGGCACCGAAATTTTTGAACACACTGACAGGATCATTTGCAATGCCGGCAGCAGAAAATCCAACGGTTGCGATGGTGGAAGCGGCCTACCACCATAACGGACTCGACTGGCGCTACATTAACTGTGAAGTTTTGCC
>JAHEKD010000324.1 GCA_024638545.1 Gammaproteobacteria bacterium | reverse complement strand
GACGCTATGTCGAGGACCCTGACCGAGTAAAATGCCCACAGGGCGTGGCAAGGGACCGTCGCAGTAGTAGGGTGGTGAGAAATGCGGGCTAAGGAAGTGATTCCAGTGGAGCTTGCCAGGCGATTGGGCAGCAAGGCCGGCACCAGGAAAATGCAAAGCATGGCCGGGCGGATGGCATTTGCCTTAACTGTTTATCAGCAGACTTTTTTCGGCCCGGCGTCAGTCAGAGGTTTCCCGCAAAAGAAATAGAATTATTTTATAGTTTTTCGGCGCCTGTAGAGTTGCTTAAAATGTCAATTATTGTATATTTTATTACTCCAAAGGAAATCAAACAAAATCAGGGGTAATATATGTATCCAGTTTCGTCTTTATCTACATTCGGCAGTAAATCCAAGTTCACAAATGGATTAATAGCCATCACCATCCTCTCTCTACCACTTTCAAGCGCTGTTGTCTCAGCAGATTCCGCGTTCAGCGAGAAGGCAATAGCAGTGATTAAGAGTTGTGATTCCAGTGAAGTTATGGGATTCGCGACACTAAAAGAACGGGCGAGCAGCGAAGGCGTCAAGAAGATTGATGTCTACATGCAGGTTGACGGGCTCAGCTTCGGCAACCATGCCGTGCATATTCATGAAACTGCCTCCTGTATGCCTTGCGGAAGTGCAGGCGGTCATTTCGATCCCGGTAATTTCGGCATGACCAACCCGGATGCCAACCATCCGTTTCATTCAGGGGACCTGATCAATATAGAGAGTGATGGTGCCAAAGGCCTGATGACAACTGAAACTAATCGTGTCACTCTCTCCGATGGCCCCTTGAGCCTTTTCGATGACGATGGCAGCGCGTTTATTGTGCACGATCTGGAGGATTCCTATTGCCCTGATGGTGAGGCTGCAGGCTGTGCAGGCGGCTCGCGCGCGGCTTGCGGGATAATCACCAAGGTCAACACAATTGATGATCTTGAGCTGGTGGTCAGCCGTAAAGACAAACGTAAAGACGCGGTTGAACTGGCAGATGCTGAACTCGAAAAAGATGTTTTTATATTTCTGTCTCCAAAATATCCCCAGGATCAAATAAGCAAAGTCACCTACTACCTGAACGGCAATGAATACGAGACAGAAACCTATCCACCCTATGATTTCGCCGGTACAAAATCAAGCGATAAGGCTAAGAAATTTAAAACCAAGGATGAATTAGTCGACGGCACGCATACAGTTGCTGCAGAAATCGAGCTTTCATCGGGGCAGTCAACTTTTGTCTCATCATCTTTTACAGTAGATAACGAAAAAGACAGGTTCGCGAATGGAAGAGAAAATAACCCGAACAACTAAAGCGTCGATAGCCAGGCTGTAAATTCATTCTGTTCGTTTATAAATTTAATCTGGAACCCGCTTCGTCGAGGTTCCGGATGTTTTGTGCTGAAGACTTTTCGCAGACCAATGAAAATCTTGCTTTGATTTTTCATTAATATGCACGAATCAATTAGAGGCGGTAAAGTAATTCTTGAGTTCTCCATATGATTAAACGAACGAGTCATATGTTAGTAGGATTTACTTTTCTGACAGGGAAGTTAATAGCGAGCACTAAAAAAATTTCACTGTCACCATACCTTGAACCTTAATGAGGATTCAAGTTTCAAAAGCCGGTAGACAGGCCTCCCTGATAATCCTACGACAATCCATTACATTGTCATTACTGGATAATAAATCATTGAAAAACCGACGACATTATCAATTTTGCAGCAGCTTAACGAGTAGCCCGATATTCGTTTAGTTAGGTTAATATAATACTAATGAAGCGAAAGTTCGTTACTTTAACCTTTTTAGCTGGTTTTCTGCTTGTGAATACAGTTTTTGTCGAGATCAGCGAACGTGGCTTTAGCGCCTTTGCTGAAAAATCCACAGACGTGCATATACTGATCCCAGCCAGTGCACAATGGCGTTATCTTGCTGCTAAAAATCTAAAAACCGATAACTGGAGGCAACTGTCTTTTGATGATTCTGACTGGCCGCTCGGAAAGTCCGGCTTTGGCTACGGTGACGATGACGATCGGACTAAACTGGATACAATGCGGGGTGAGTATGACACATTAATAATTCGCCATAAATTTGACCTGGCCAATCCAGCCACGATCAAGCAGCTGTATCTCTATATGCGGTTCGATGATGCGTTCATCGCTTATTTAAATGGTCATGAAATTGCACGATCCGGCATTATACAGCACGGTTTTGGACACAAGATTGAGTCCCATGAAGCTTCCGGCTATGAACTGTTCACGATTAAAACGCCTTTTAAATATCTTCATGAGGGCGAGAACCTGCTGGCGGTGGCGGGATTCAATCGCTCGCTTGACAGCAGTGATTTTTCAATTGAACCCGTACTGGCCAGCATCGAACTTGAAAGTCCCGAACTCCCAGTTGAGTTAAGCAAGGATGAGTGGTATTCAGATCTGGATTATTTTCAGTCCAGGCTTGAAGACCAGTCTTCCTATTTGTTACTTGGGAAATTTGACTACAAAAAAGCATTACGGCAGTTAAAAAATGCCTATCATGAATCCGCAGGCGGTCTGGAACTTGCTCAAGAACTACAAAAAATCATTGCTCAAATCGGTGACGCTCATGCGGGCATAGAGGTCATTCTGGATGCTGTTAATGACCGCTATTTACCTTTCCTGATTGCGGATACTTCGGCCGGAGTTGTTGCTTTAAATGCTGAGCAATCCGGCTTTATCGAGCAGGGTTATCCTTTACTGAAGTCCATAGATGGACTGCCGCTGGAGCAGTGGCTGGAAGCAGCTGCAAAATACGTGCCGCAGGTGTCTTCACAATTAATTCGCTACCAGTCACTTAAGCAGCTGCGTTCAATTGATCGTATGCGTGCAGAACTTGATATAGCTCCATTACCATACGTTGAAATTACGCTTGAATCTATGGACGGAGTAGGGCACAGGACACTCAGCTTGAGAACCAGTGACCATCGATTGTCGAATGCAAAATTAAAGCTGGGTGAGTCAAAAATACTGGATGGCAATATCGGATATTTAAGAATTCCCTCGATGTATCGTTCTCCGGATGAAACCTTGAGCACCATGGCGAAATTTAAAGACACCGACGGGTTGATAATTGATGTTCGGGACAATAGAGGCGGGCGTTATGCAATTTTAGAGGCATTGTACGGTTTTTTTATTGATGACACCGTTCCGCCTTATGTCTCAAATATTGCGGCTTACCGCTTGTCTTCGAGGTTTGATGATGATCATTTACACTATCGACCGACCTACAGGTTCAACCATGAGGGCTGGACACTAGATCAGAAAGCATCAATTGAAAGCGCTATCTCCACATTTGAACCCGAGTGGGCAATCCCAAGGGAAAAGTTCAGTGAGTGGCATTTCATGGTGCTGGATAAAGCTGCTGAATTTAAGCAGTATCGTTACCGGCAACCCGTTGTTGTGCTTTCAAATGCAGCTTCCTTCAGTGCCACAGACGGATTTCTGAGCGCTTTTTCAGATTTACCGCAGGTAACAATTGTTGGCGAGGCGAGTGGCGGTGGCAGTGGTGCAACACAGGATTTCAGATTGCCGAATTCGGGTATTGAAGTTAATCTTTCCTCCATGGCCTCTTTTCGACCAAATGGCAAGCTGTACGACGGCAACGGCATTGAAGTTGATATCCCGCAAATGCCCGAACCTGATGATTTTCTTGGCTATTCTGATGTCGTGCTTGAAAGGGCTATCAGCCTGATACATGAAAAATTGTAGTCGCTGACTTCGCCTGTAACGCCATCTACAGTGTCAGTCGCCTGTTGGACGCATAGATGTATTTAAGTGAAATTCTAGCCTGCATTTCTCACCGGACTACGTAGCGAGATGGTTAGAGGGTGCGTCCTGTATGGGTTTTACGACCAAAGGCCGGCATTATGTTATCAGCATATGTGCCGGCACAAGGGCCCGCAAGCATCGTTGACACTATGTCGAGGACCCTGACCGAGTAAAATGCCCGCAGGGCGTGGCAAAGGACCGTCGCAGTAGTTGGGTGGTGAGAAATCCGGGCTAGACCAGTGCATTTGTCTAAGCTGGCTGGCGAAACTGGATAACACCTCATTTTCCCAGTGCGGGTGGCAGATGAACCCGGTGTATTGTGACCAGAAGAGTGTACCGGCCATGTGTATTTCGTTGCGGAACTGGTTCTG
>JAHEKD010000323.1 GCA_024638545.1 Gammaproteobacteria bacterium | reverse complement strand
TTGTAAAAGGTGCCGCAGACAAGGGTTTCAAGCTTAAGCCACTGGATCTTGATCATGCAATAACCGAGAAAACAACCGCAATTATAATTAATTCTCCCTCTAACCCTACCGGTGCAGTTTATACTCCGGATGAAATGAAAGCATTGACTGATGTATTACTTGAGCATCCTGGCATCTGGATTCTGGCTGATGACATTTATGAAAAACTACGTTATGACAATCGTGAGTTTGCAACAGTTGCACAGATAGAACCCAGGTTGATGGATAGAACGATCACAGTAAATGGCCTTTCTAAAGCACATGCCATGACCGGCTGGCGTATCGGTTACGCGGGAGGTCCGTCGCCGCTAATGTCGGCAATCCGCCAGATTATGTCACAGGCGACAGGCAATCCATGCTCTGTCTCACAGCGTGCCGCATTCGCGGCATTGACGGGAGACCAAAGTCATATACAAACGCAATTAAGTATCTATCAATCCCGGCGTGACAAGATGGTCAAACAGTTAAATGACGCGAAAGGTCTGTCTGTTAAACCCTGTGAGGGGGCATTTTACTTATACGTCAATTGTCAGGATGTGCTCGGCAAAACAACACCCGTTGGCCAACTCATAGAGTCAAGCAACGATTTTGTCCGCTACCTTCTGGAAGAACACAAGGTAGCAGTGGTTCCCGGCGAAGCATTTGAATTTGACCCCTATTTCCGAATATCTTTTGCAACCTCAGATGAGCAGCTTGACAAAGCCTGTGAAAGAATGGTTGAGGCATGCAACGCATTGCGTTAATGAGATCAAACCACTCCTGACCGAACAGGCAGCTGTGCCTGTAGGACCAAAGCGGCCATGAATAGATCAGGTATTGACAATCTTGCACGCAGCTTGCTATAGAGTATCCAATCACTAGAACTTACCATAGGAGAGTCCATGAAAGTATTAGTCGCCGCCATTGCCCTGATGATAAGCCCTTTTATCTATGCTCAGGAGAATGTAGATCAAAACCTGTTTACTGACGCTGTCCAGAAAGAAAAATTTCTGGGGGACTTTGATGAGATGCTGGGAAACAGGCTGATACGCGTTTTAGTTACCACAAATAAAACTAACTATTTCATTGATCAGGCATCGCAAAGTGGTATTACATATGAATTTTTTGAGGAGTTTGAAAAAAAGACCAATGAAAAAATCGAATCCGGACATTTGAAGGTAAATATTGTCTACATACCTGTCAACCGTGACCAGCTTATAACGGCACTGCTCGAAGGACGTGGCGACATTGCGGCCGCATCACTGACGATAACACCAGAACGCCTGGCGCAGGTCGACTTTACCGATCCGCTGGTAACCGGAGTTGACGAGATCATTGTGGCTTCATCGGAAACACCCGTAATCGACAGCATTGATCAACTGTCCGGGCAACAGGTATTTGTTCGAAAATCAAGCAGTTATTATGATCACCTGCAGGCTCTGAATGAGACGTTTTCAGATGAGGGCAAAGCGCCCATTGATATCCAGCTCGCTGCTGAACATCTTGAGGATGAGGACTTGCTTGAGATGGTAAATTCAAATCTCCTGCCAATAATTGTCATAGACGATTATCTGGCGGAGTTCTGGTCAGGAGTCTATACTGACCTGAAACTCTATCCGGAAATTAAATTAAATACAGACGGGGAGATCGGCTGGATGATCCGTAAAAACAGTCCGCAGCTCATGCAGGCTTTGAATAGTTTTGTCAAAGATCACAAGTTAGGCACACTGTTTGGCAATATTATGAAAAAACGCTACTTCAGCAATCCCGAATACACTTTGAGGGCTTTTAATACAGAGAATGACAAGCGTTTTAGCAAGACCGCCGAGTTATTCAAAAAATATTCGCAAACCTATGGCTTTGACTGGCTGATGATCGCGGCCCTGTCGTTCCAGGAGTCAGGAATTGATCAAAGTGTGGTCAGTCCGGTCGGGGCTGTCGGAGTGATGCAGATCCTGCCCGCAACTGCTGCCGGTGATCCGATCAACATCTCCGGGGTTGACCAGATCGATAATAATATTCATGCCGGTGTCAAATATTTGCGCTGGGTTTATGATCGTTACTTTAATGACGATGCTCAGCTAGATGACTTGAATAAGATGCTTTTTACCTTTGCCTCCTATAACGCCGGACCGGCAAAAGTCAGGCAATTACGAGAACAGACCGCTGAAATGGGACTGGACCCTAATACATGGTTTGATAATGTTGAAGTGACCGCTGCGAAAGTGATCGGGCGTGAAACAGTTCAATACGTTAGCAATATCTATAAATACTATTTTGCCTATACTTTGATAACTGAAAGCAGAAATAAAACTGAAACCGCAGGTTGAAGGCTTACAACCATCATTAAGTCTGTTGCACCTAAGCTATTGGGCAGAATCATCTCTACCAGCGGCCCGAGTAGAGTAACGCCAGTCTATTTACAAAATATAATCCTGGGCGACCTGTTCAGCCCGCATTTCTCACTGGACTTCGTGGCGAGACGGTTAAAGGATGCGTCCTGTATGGGTTTTTACGACCCAAGGGCCCGCAGGCATCGTTGACACTATGTCGAGGACCCTGACCGGGTAAAATGCCCACAGGGCGTGGCAAGGGACCGTCGCAGTAGCAGGGTGGTGAGAAATGCGTGCTAGTTTAGCGGGTATCGTTGCTGTTTGGATTTGGAAGTGATGGTCTCATTATTAAACATTCCATCACGCTGCACCGCATGCTAATTATTAACCATACTATGAGATAGTAGGTTTCGCGCAAACTTGATTTGAATTGTCCCCTTTTAAGACATAAAGTTTATAATGCAAGGCTGTTAATAATCTGAAAGCAGTGAGATGAGTGAAATAAATTCTAACTATATTGCCGGGGAATGGCTATCTTCTGACAAGCAGATAGAAAATTACAATCCATCTGATACCAGTGATTTAATCGGGATATATGCACAGGCAGATCAAAGCCAGCTTGATCAGGCACTTGATGCAGCAGCCGAAGCCAAAACAAAATGGGCAAGTGTTGGGCTTGAGCAAAGGCAAACTATATTACATGCCATTGGAGAAGAGCTGATGTCTCGTGCCGGAGAGTTGGGCGAGCTGCTATCACGAGAGGAAGGTAAGCCAATGGCAGAAGGCAAGGGCGAGGTTTTCCGTGCAGGTCAGTTTTTCACATACTATGCCGCCGAAGTCCTGCGCCAGATCGGTGACACAGCTGATTCGGTCAGGCCCGGTGTGGAGGTAATGGTTCAACGCGAGCCGGTTGGTATTGTTGCCATCATATCTCCGTGGAATTTTCCCACAGCAACTGCCGTATGGAAAACCGCACCGGCGCTGGCATTCGGCAATGCAGTTCTCTGGAAACCTGCCAATCTTGTACCGGCCTCAGCCGTTGCGCTGGCACAAATCATTGATCGTCAAACTGAAAATGGATTACCCAAAGGCCTGTTTAACCTGGTCATGGGTTCAGGACGTGAAATAGGTCAGCGGTTGATTGAATCACCAGCCGTTGACGCAATCAGCTTTACCGGATCAGTAGAAGTCGGAAAAACCATTGCCACTGCCGCGATTAGCAACCTGACCAAGGTGCAGATGGAAATGGGTTCCAAAAACGCGCTGGCCATTATGGATGATGCAGATATGGAAACCGCCGTTGCCTGTGCACTGAATGGCGCGTTTGGCGGTAGTGGCCAGAAGTGTACCGCCTCTTCGCGACTTGTTGTCCATCAGGCCGTCCACGATGAATTTGTAGAACGCCTGGTCGCTGCTGCCAACGCAATGGTGGTTGACCATGCGCTTAAAGAAGGCACCCAGATGGGACCCGTTGTCAGTGAAGCACAGCTCAGGCAAAACCTCGATTATGTGGAACTGGCGAAAAAAGAGGGCGGTATACTCGCCTGCGGCGGGGAACGGCTTGAGCGGGAAACGAATGGATACTATATGAGCCCGACTATTTTTACCGATACCACGAACGACATGCGGGTGAATCGTGAGGAGATATTTGCACCGATGACCTGTGTCATCAAGGTTGACTCTTACCAGCAGGCTCTGGAAACCGTCAACGATACGAATTTCGGCCTGACTTCCGGCATTATTACCCGATCACTGTCAACAGCCAGCCACTTCAGACGTAATGTCAAAACCGGCTGTGTCATGGTTAATCTGGCAACGGCGGGTACCGATTACCACGTACC
>JAHEKD010000322.1 GCA_024638545.1 Gammaproteobacteria bacterium | reverse complement strand
GAATATGTGAAGGCGACTATTATCAGCGGACAATTAGCCCGAAAATACCGTATTCCGCTGCGCGCATCAAACGCGAATGCATCAAATGCGCCGGATGCACAAGCAGTTTACGAATCACAAATGTCTATTTGGGCGTGTATAAATGGTCACGTTAACTTAATGATGCACGGTCTTGGGTGGCTGGAAGGTGGCCTTTGTGCCAGCTATGAAAAAGTGATTCTGGATGCTGAGATGTTGCAAATGATGTCTGAATATTTACAACCATTGTCGTTTAGCAAAGATGAGCTTGCAGTCAAAGCAATAGACGAGGTAGGCCCGGGCAGTCATTTTTTTCAATCAGCACATACACTCAAGCGTTATGAAAATGCATTCTACAGCCCGCTCATTTCTGATTGGAGTAATTTTGAAACCTGGCAGGAGAATGGAGAGGTCACGGCTACCCAGAGAGCAAACAGAATCTGGAAGCAACTGCTGGGCGATTACCAGCAACCTGAAATGGATCCGGCTCAAGCACAGCAGCTTGACGAATTTGTTGAAAAGCGCAAGCTCGAAGGTGGCGCTGCGTTATCGTAATTTAATTGGAGACGCTTTTATATGAATCAAGAGTACGACGCAATAGTCATCGGTGCAGGCATAATTGGTACCTGCACAGCTTATCAGCTATCCAGATCTGGATATAAAACACTGTGTGTTGATAAATTACCAGCTTCAGGTTATGGATCAACGAGCGGTTCGTGTGCAATTATCAGGCCTTATTATTCTACAGTTGAAGGTTCCGCGCTGGCTTATGAAAGTCATTTTTACTGGCAAGCATGGTCGGCCTATCTCGGTGTAGAGGATGAAAAAGGCAACGTATCCTATAACAATTGCGGATGCATGGTTATGAAAACCAGGGAGAACGGTTACTTACAGCCCGCCATTGAAATCATGGAAACCATAGGTTGTCCTTACGAGGAACTGAGCGCTGAAGAGGTGCAGCGAAGGTTACCATTATTAAATATGAACTCCTATTCCCCGGCGAAACTACCGGAGCATCCTGATTTTGGCAAACCTAATGGTGGTACTCTCACTGGTGCTGTATTTTTTCCTGCCGGCGGTTATATCAGTGACCCGCAGCTATCGGCCCACAATGTCCAGCGCGCTGCTGAGTCTATTGGTGTCGAATTTAAATTTAACGCAGCCGTAACTAATATTCATACAAAGAATGGTGCTGTTTCCGGCGTCACATTAAACGCTGATAAAAAAATAGTTGCAAATATTATTGTTAATGTTGCCGGCCCACATTCATCCATCATCAATGAAATGGCTGGTGTCAGTTCCGACATGAATATCTCAACACGGGCTCTGCGTCATGAAGTGGCCCACCTGCCGGCACCGGATGGTTATGATTTTGAAACTAGTGGCTGCGTGGTCTCGGATAATGATACTGCAGATTATCTCAGACCGGAAGTTGGCAACCACATTCTCGTGGGCAGTGAAGATCCGCCATGTGATGAAAAACAGTGGGTGAATCCGGATAATTTTGATCGTAGCTTTAGCAACCATTGGAATACATTGGCCATGCGGGCAGCCCAGCGAATTACTGATCTGAAAATTCCAAACCAGGCAAAAGGCGTCGTTGATCTTTATGATGTCACAGAAGACTGGATTCCGATTTATGATAAAAGTTCATTGAGAGGATTTTACATGGCCTGTGGCTCAAGCGGCAATCAATTTAAGAATGCGCCGGTCGCCGGCGAGATGATGGCGCAGCTGATCTGTGAATGTGAGCGTGGCCGTGACCACGATGCTGATCCCGTGCATTTTTATTTAAAGAACATTGGCTATTCACTAAATCTGGGTTTCTTTTCCAGGAACAGAAAAGTAAATGCTGATAGCAGTTTTTCTGTATTGGGCTGACACCAAGAATCAAACATTTGTCTGCTGATCCGTATTAATCAGTTCGCCTTCAACGCACTCCGGCAGCACACAATTTGTTTGAATATCGTACTATATCAGGACAGCTATCAAGACAACTAAATTCAGCTCGAGCATTTAAAATCAGATACAGGTCAAGTAACAACAACACGCAGACCACCTAAAACACCTATTCTAATAATTAGAAGCCGTGATTCCGTAATAACAAGGTATTACCTGAAGAAAAAGCTATATTAGCCCGCATGTCGATCATCCTCTGTATTAATTTGGTTAAGGTACATTGACCCCTTCAAAATAACCCGCAAGACGAGCCATAAAGCCAGCATCTTCCAGTGCCTGCTGATCCGCAGTGCTTGTTCCAGATTTTGCCCGGCGACAAGGTTGTGGATTTTATTTTCTTTATGACCAATTCTTAAAATCAATTATTAAAGCTTAAATAAAATCAAAAAATCGAAATCATTGCGGGATTATCTACCACCATAAAATGAAAATTATGAGTAGTTACAGTCACAATAAAAATGTGAAATCGTTCATAGTTTTAATAAAAAAAATATTATTCAATAGACAACCAGGATAACTGAACTGACTCGCTACCGGTTCAGATCCTAATATATAAGCAAATAATAAACACAATTAAAAAAATAATCGCGATGGAAGAATTTTGGCATAGTTGGATTGTGGTCGCAGTCGCTGTACCGGTATTTTATGCACTAGACAGTGTTCTGGATGTGTTTTTTGTCGACAGAAAAATTTATCGTGATCCCGTTCATGCTACCGTTATTTCAGGTTTATTTTCCGTCCTTTATCTGTTTGCGCTTGTGTTCAAATTTAAAGATTTTCAACTACCAGAGCTGACCATTCTGGCTGCCGGGATCGGTAACGGCATGTTTTATATCGGGCATGTCTATTTTTATTTTAGAGTGCTGTTCAAATTAAACGATGCCTCAAATCTTGAATGCTTTCTTGGTTTCAGCGTTATCTTGGTACCCGCCTTTGCATTTATCTTCCTGGGTGAAAAATTAACGCTATTTCAGTATATTGGAACCGGTATTTCAGTAATTGGTGTCCTGTGTCTTTTTTTAATTAACATTGCAAGAGATTCGGCCAAACACTCATTTTTAATTATGAGCCACGCAGTGATCATTCTTTCTTTGACATTCATCATTCAGGATAAGATTTATCAATACGTTAACTTTTATACTGGATTGGTGCTGTTCCTGACTGGACAGGTTTTAGCATCACTTGTAATCTGGAGGGTCTGTCGCTGCCGGATATCTGCAAAACAGACTTATAAATTCGGCCCCATGTTTTTAATGTCGCAGCTCCTGGGTGTTGCTGCAGTAGTTTTTTCTCAACGGGCTATCAATATCAGTCCATCGGTAACATACGTAGTGGCAATAGAAACTACAACACCTTTGTTTATTATGATTTTCAGTTTTCTTGCTATACCAGTTTTGTCGTATTTTCGCGGTAAAAAGTGTTTCTCGATAGCTATCCTTCACCTTCAGCTGACAAAACTTACCTACAAGCTGTTTGCGTTTGGATGCTTATTAGTTGGAATCTTGTTGACCTCGTCTCCTGATATTATTGAAAACTACATCGCATCAAGTTTCTATGGCAGCGTCAGTGATTTCGATGCAATCGAACCGGACAATACTATTAACGTATACAATATGCGATCAAATATTTAAAAATAAACTATTTTAAATTTTTGCAAAGTTCGGTCCGGCCGTATTGATTTGCTGCATGTACGAATCCAGTGAGATCCTGGATATGCCTTTAATCAGCAGGCTGGAATTTGTCTCGCGTAAAGATTCATTTACACAAGCTTGAGCAATTGCAGTATACATCGATTCTATTATCTCATCAGATGTCCTGATCGATGTTATAAATGGTAAACCGGGCGTTAATCCAGTTTTAGTGAGAATGCGAATATCTTTAAGCGATTCTGGCTGGTGGCGTTGTAAAAGTGAGAAGATGACGCAGTCGACAGCACAAATATCCGCCTCATTATTTGCTACCATTGCAATACTGTTCGCATGTTGACCCGACAGTATGTTGGGCCCGAAAAAAGGAATGCTTATGCGTCGATCAGTTAAAAAGGATTTAACAGCATTGTAGCCGGACTGAGAGTCCCTGCCGTTGAATGCAAATCTTTTACCCGCGAAATCCTCTATTGAGTTTCCAGTATCGGTATTTCGTACAATAAACAGACTGCGATATTGTGCGTCCAGACAAAATGTTGAATCATAAACAGGTGTTCCGATTAACTTTACTT
>JAHEKD010000005.1 GCA_024638545.1 Gammaproteobacteria bacterium | reverse complement strand
TTCAGCGCGGTTCGTAAAGGACTTGCACCTATCGGCGAACGTTTGATATCAGCCCTGGGTAATGATGATCCTATTTATGAGATGGATTCAATACCGTTTCTTGCCACCAGTTTTGCTGATGCTAAATTACTTTACGACGCGCAAAAACCTGAACTTGAAAAAATGTTGGATGAAGCCAGAATGGTTTTTCTATACTCCGTGCCGTGGCCACCGCAGGGATTTTATTCAGTGCGGGAAGCTAATTCAAAAGCTGATGTTGAAGGCCTTAAGTTCCGTGCATACAACGCGACAACATCAAAAGTTGCTGAATTGATGGGCATGGTTCCAACAAAAATCGAGGCCGCCGAGTTATCCCAGGCCTTTGCCACCGGCGTAGCCCAGTCAATGATTTCCTCCGGCTCAACCGGTTATGACCGTAAACTCTGGGAGCACGTGAATTATTTTTATGACGTTCGTGCCTGGCTGCCGCGGAATATGGTGATGATCAATAAAAAAGCCTGGGAGACACTGGATGAAGCGACCCGGCAAATTATCAGGGATGCTGCTGCAACTGCAGAGACCAACGGCTGGGCGAAAGCAGAGGAACTGGCCGGCTGGTATATTGAACAATTTACAGAAAATGGCATGACGGTAGCCGAAGCGGGCGAAGGATTAATTGCGGATTTTCAGGCTGCAGGTGAACAGCTGAGAACTGAATGGCTCGAAAGAGCAGGAGCGCGCGGGCAGGCCATACTCGATGCCTACCAGGCGTCAAAGTAAGTTTCGCTGGCCTGAATTGATTGCCTGACAGAATGGCAATAGGCAAAACACTCGACCGCATTTATCGCCTTGCGGCATACTTTGCCGGTGCGCTATTGGTATTTTTAACCCTGCTGGTGCTGTACAGTATCCTGGCACGTTTAATAGGTACCTTTAGCGGCGGCGCCTCGGACATGGCAGGTTACGTGATGGCAACCTGCACCTTTATGGCATTACCCTATACTTTTCGATCGCAGGGTCATATCAGGGTGTCGTTGCTGGTAAACCGCCTTCATACCACAAACCGCAGGCGTAGCGAGATATTCGCATTGGGCTATATGTCGGTGTTGACTGCCTACCTAGCCTGGTATATGACCCGGCTTGCGCTGGATTCCTATGATTTCGGCGAGCGAAGTGAGGGCGCGGACGCAATACTACTGTGGATTCCGCAAACGCCGGTTGCCGTGGGTGCAATCTTATTTGCTATTGCCGTTTTTCATACCTTTATTGAGGTCATCGGAAATCCCGAGTTAACCATAGAATCCGGTGAGGAAGTTTGACAGAGGCAATTTCAATTACAGTCTTTTTGCTGGGATTGTTTTTCCTGCTTGGTAGTGGCGTCTGGGTCGGTGCCTCGCTGTTGGGAACCGCGATATTCGGCATGTACCTCTTCACCAGCCGTCCCATAGGCGATTCTATGGCAATTACCATCTGGGGCGATCAGTCTTCATGGACTTTAACAGCCTTGCCGCTGTTTATATGGATGGGTGAAATATTATTCAGGACCAAAATATCTGAAACCCTGTTTAAGGGCCTGACGCCATTTATGAGCAGGCTGCCGGGGGGACTGCTGCACGTCAATATAGGGGCGTCGGCCATTTTTGCAGCCATATCCGGTTCATCCGCAGCGACTGTCGCAACGGTTGGCAAAATGTCGATTCCTGAATTACGCCGCCGCGAATACCCCGAAAAAATGATAATCGGCACTCTCTCAGGGGCCGGAACATTGGGCCTGTTAATTCCACCGTCGATATCGCTGATTATTTTTGGAGTCACTGTCAATGAATCTATCGCCAAGTTGTTTATGGCAGCCATGTTGCCCGGCCTGGCATTGGCTTTGTGTTTTATGCTCTATATTGCACTGTGGAGCCTGTTTAATAAGGGAGTGATCAAAAAGCTAGAGGAGATTGATGAGGTCAGTAAGATGAAACGTTTGCTGGACCTGTTACCGGTACTAATATTGATAACATCTGTTATCGGTTCAATTTACAGCGGTCTTGCAACAGCGACTGAGGCAGCGGCATTGGGCGTGCTGGGTTCATTAATCTTAGCGTATACTCAAAAATCGCTGACCTTCGAGAAGTTCCTCGAATCCATCCTCGGCTCAATACGAACGTCTACAATGATCATGTTTATCCTCATGGGTTCAGGTTTTCTTTCGCTGGCGATGGGATTTACCGGGATACCTAAGGCGCTGGCGGAAGGTATCGGTGCCTGGCAGCTTTCACCGCTGGCTTTAATCGCTATGTTAACGGTTTTTTACATCATACTCGGCTGTTTTCTTGACGGTATTTCATCCATTGTCCTGACCATGGCGGTGATCGAACCCATGGTCAGGGCAGCAGGATTCGACATGCTCTGGTTTGGCGTTTACCTGATGATTGTTGTGGAAATGGCGCAAATTACCCCGCCCATTGGATTTAACCTGTTTGTGCTGCAGGGAATGACGGGCAAACCGATTGACTTTATTGCAAAAGCCAGCCTGCCCATGTTTTTAGTCATGTGTATTTTTGTGGTTATTCTGGTTATATTTCCACAGCTGGCAACCTGGTTACCCAACATCGCTAAGTAGGAAGCAAAATACAATGGCAGTAAAAACCGCATTAATCAAACACCCAAATTCCGTTCTCCATGAAATCAGTGCCTATCATCCTGAACGTCCGGAAAGGATAATCGCAGTCGAGGACGCGCTCGCGGCGTCCGGCTTAAATGAGTTTTTATTAAGCAGGCAATCCAAACAGGCAGCACGCTCTGAATTGCTGACAGTTCACGAGCAGCACTATGTAGACTGGATATTTGACAACGCGCCGACCGGCGATGGCGGTCATGTACAAATTGATGGCGACACGGCAATGAACCAGTATAGCTTGATTGCCGCCTTAACAGCCTGTGGTGCAGCAATCGATGCGGTTGATGGTGTCGTCAATAAAGAATTCGACAACGCGTTTTGCCTGGTGAGGCCACCTGGCCATCATGCGGAGCGCGGCATCGCTATGGGCTTTTGTTTTTTTGATAATGTGGCTGTCGGCGCACAGCATGCCATGGATGTGCACGGGTTTGAGCGGGTGGCGATTGTTGACTTTGACGTTCATCATGGTAATGGTACAGAGGACATCTTTATTGACGAAAATCGAGTATTGTTCTGTTCAACCTTTCAGGAGTATATTTTCCCCGGCAGGTATGCACCCAGTGTGCCTGGCCATATCGTGAACGTACCACTGCCGGGCGGTACTGACGGTGAGCATTACCGGCGCGTATTCAGTGAGAAAGTCCTGCCCGAGCTGGATGCATTTAAACCTGAATTTATTTTTTTCTCGGCCGGATTCGATGCCCACAGAAACGATCCGCTGGCTGGCTTAAACCTGGAGGCCGAGGACTTTGGCTGGATAACTCGGCAAGTCATGCAAATTGCCGACACGTACTCAGATGGTCGAATCGTTTCCACACTTGAAGGCGGCTATGATCTGGACGGTCTGGCACAAAGCGCACTCGCCCACCTTAGCGCATTGGTGCGAGTGGATGCCTGATCATCCATCCTGTAAATCATGTTGCCTGATAACACTGTATTCACAGTTGCGAATTGCACAGTGCAGAAGAATATACGCTTTCGAATAAACGTACAGTCATGAAGATTAGATTAAATCGACTTGCTTTATCAAAGTTACAGACTGACTCATCAATATACTGTCGATGCTACAGCCAGTCTGGAAAGGGCAGCTGTTTTTCTTTCAGGAACTCGGGATTAAAGAGCTTGCTCTGGTAGCGGGTGCCGGAATCGCATAAAATGGTAACCACCGTTTTTCCCGGCCCCAGTAGCTTAGCCAGGCGAATAGCGCCGGCAACGTTAATGCCGCTGGAGCCGCCCAGGCAGAGGCCTTCTTTTTTGAGTAGATCAAAAACCACAGGCAAGGCTTCTTCATCCGAGATCTGGAAGGCGTCATCGATTTGCGCATTTTCGAGATTTGCGGTGATTCGGCTTTGCCCGATACCTTCGGTAATCGAGGTTCCTTCAGCTTTTAATTCGCCGTTTTTATAGTATTCATATAAAGATGCGCCCATCGGATCACTGACTGCGGTGACTACGTTTGGGTTCTTTTCCTTGAGGTATCGGCTGACACCTGCCAGGGTGCCTCCGGTTCCAACCGCACAGGTGAAACCGTCTATGCTGCCGTCTGTTTGTTGCCAGATTTCCGGACCGGTTGAATTATAATGCCCTTCACGGTTGGCGACATTATCGAATTGATTGGCCCAGATCACGCCGCCAGGTAATGTGGCCGCAAGTTTATCTGCCAGCCGGCCGGAGTAGCGCACATAGTTGGCAGGATCTTTGTAGGGCGCCGGCGGCACTTCCCGTAAATCAGCACCGCATAATTTCAGCATCTCCTTTTTTTCCCGGGACTGTGAATCAGGGATAACAATGACTGTTCGATAGCCCTTTGCATTGGCGACCAGCGCCAGGCCTATTCCCGTATTACCTGCCGTACCTTCGACAATGGTACCGCCGGGTTTTAACAGGCCTTTTGATTCTGCATCTTCAATAATATACTTTGCAGCCCGGTCCTTCACAGACCCGCCTGGGTTGAGAAATTCAGCTTTGCCCAGAATTGTACAGCCTGTCAGCGCTGAAGCCTTTGTTAATTTAATTAACGGTGTATTGCCGATTGTGTCTAGTAATCCGTTTCGAATCATGAAGCTTTTTACCTTGAATGTATAACCGGATTATGCAACATAATCCGGCTTTGATGCAAAATCTCTAGTCCGCATTTCTCACCGGACTTCGTCGCGAGACGGTTAAAGGATGCGGCCTGTATGGGTTTGACGACCAAAGGCCGGCATTATGTTATCAGCATATGTGCCGGCACAAGGGCCCGCAGGCATTGTTGACACTATGTCGAGGACCCTGACCGAGTAAAATGCCCACAGGGCGTGGCAAGGGACCGTCGCAGTAGTAGGGTGGTGAGAAATGCGGGCTAGTTTTTTGCCGTAACGTAATTTTCTTCATGATCAGGACTTGCAAAATACTTTTCATAACGTGACTGGGCATCACCGCCAAATAAAATTTCACAAATTTCCTTGAGATCTTCAGATTCACGCAATGCCTGACGACGCATGATTAATCCAAGTTTCGAACGCCGCCGTAAAAAATCTTCCAGCTCAACGATCATTTCCGCATCCTTGATGTAGTCAATTTCACAACGCCGGATACCCGTGCCGGGTATCAGCGGTTCACAAAGCGTCTTGTCGTTGCTGATGAGTTCAAGCATACCAAACGCATCTTCACCGTATCGTCGCCATAGGCGTGTGCCAAGTGATTCACCCGTGTCCTCAGCACATATAGTATCCAAACCGAGGTCTGAAGCCTTTTTGTCAAAATCTTTTTTGGTGTCCTCATCAGGCTCACCGTACCATTTTTGGCTGGGCTCAGATACTGCAAGGCCCAGATCAGCGACATGATCACATACTTCTTTGCCAACATTCAGGCAGTCGGTTAACTTACCGCCGAATATACTCAGATGAGACCGTTGTTTATCAATCTCGATGACGTGTTTTCTGGATAGTTGCAGAAAATCAGTGTCACTATCTGGCTGGTCAGACATGGCTAAAGGCCTGACACCGCAACGCTCAGCGATAATGTCTGCAGTGGTCAGGGGCGGCGTTAAATTAAGGCAGGCATTGATATTTGACAGAACAAAATCCCGATCATCATCGGTCACCTCGGTGATGGGTGACGTAACTCTGCTGTCCGTCGTGCCAATACAGGTTCGGTTAGCCATGGGTATCGCAAAAAACAGCCGCCCATCATCTGCAAAAAAAGCAAGCACACGATTGTGTTTTGTGATCGATGGCACGATTAAATGAATACCCTTTGAAAACAGATGGTGTGTAGTTGAGGAGATCCGGGCGAGATCATTATGATCATCCACAAACGCGCCGGCTGCGTTGATCAACACTTTTGAGCGAATGGTGAATTTCTCGCCACTTTGTTGATCGCGCGCCTGGATCTGCCAGCACCTGTCCGCGGGGATGTATTTGGCGCCCGTTGATTTGACATAATTTGCGGCCGCGCATCCGTGCTTAATCGCGCTGTGAATAAAATTAAAAACGAATCGGGCGTCATTGTCGTGAAGATAGGCGTCGGAATACTCAACACCGCCCCAACTTTTTGACGTATTGATCAGGGGCTCCCGGATAAAAATATTTTTTGAGCTGAGGAGTTTGGGCGTACGGGTAAATCGCCGACCAAACAGCCAGTATAACCAGCAACCCGACCAGAGCAAAAGGGGATGGCGGCGAAAACTTTTCGGAACTGTCGTTAAAAAGCGTATTTCCTTGACGGTGGATGGAAAGCTGCGCATTAACTCATTGCGGGACTGGCACAAATTCCAAACCAGTGAAAACTCATAGCTTTCCATATATTTAATACCACCCCAGATCAAATTCGAAGAGTGCTGACTGGTGAATCCGGCAAAATCCCGGGAATCAATCAGGCCGACATTGATACCGTGAGCAGCAAGGGCTGCTGCCGAGACTGCACCATTAATTCCGCCTCCGATGACCATCACATCAAACCCGGTTTCTTTCAGTCGACTTATATGCCGGTCACGCAAACTCATCAGTTAATACAACAACCTGGGAATCATGACTTGTGAATTAACAACATGAGTTTTGGCTGGATACTTTTGTTCATGATGTATTTACCTAAAAGCCATCACCGGCGAGAGAATTTTAAACATACTTAAATACGAATAAAAACCACAGGATCACCAGGGCAAGCCCGCCCCAGAGCGGTGTGCCAAAAACGGCCAGCCAGCCTAGTGCGATAAATCCGCTGCCTACCCAGGATATAAAAAGCCGATCGCCGCGGGTTGTATCGATGCCAAATATCCCACGCCTTGGATCGCCACCCGGTGAGCGTTTTTCCCACAATCCCATGATGACAATTGATATCACGATGGCCGAAAAAAATGCGGCAGTCGGCCAGGTCCACGCCATCCATGATAATCCCATAGTTCTCTCTCCTCTTCAGACTCGGCCCAGAGCGAAGCCCTTGGCGATATAATTACGTACAAAATAGATGACAAATGCACCTGGAATCAGCGTTAGAGAGCCAGCGGCAGCAAGCAGCCCGAGCTCGTAGCCAGATGTGCTGGCGGTGCGCGTCATGGTGGCGGCAATCGGTTTGGCATCAACAGATGTAAGGGTTTTGGCGAGCAGCAGCTCGACCCAGGAGTACATGAAACAGAAAAATGCCGCAACGCCGATTCCGGCTGCAATCGTTGGTACGAAGATGCGCAGGAAAAAACGCCAGAACGAATATCCATCAAGATAAGCGGTTTCATCGAGTTCTTTTGGAATTCCCGACATGAAACCCTCCAGAATCCACACCGCCAGCGGAATATTGAACAGGCAGTGCGCCAGGGCAACGGCAATATGGGTGTCAAATAGATTGATTGCCGAGTAGAGCTGGAAAAAGGGCAGTGCAAACACGGCAGGCGGCGCCATCCGGTTGGTTAGCAGCCAGAAAAACAGGTGCTTGTCACCCAGGAATTTATAGCGGGAAAATGCATAAGCCGCTGGCAGCGCCACTGATATGGATATCACGGTATTAATCACGACATAGATAAGTGAATTAATATAGCCGTTATACCAGGTCGGGTCGGTGAAAATCTTGACGTAGTTCTCCAGGGTGAATTCTTGCGGAAAAAATGAAAAGCCGCCCAGGATTTCATTGGTTGTCTTGAAAGACATGCTCAGCAATCCGTAGATAGGCAGCATCAGAAAGACAATATAGAGTGTGGGTATAAACCATTTAGGAAGACGCACCATACTATTGCTCCTCGTTGCGCATCATGATGGTATAAAAGGCCCAGCAGATCAGCAAAACAATCAGGAAGTAGATCAGCGACATGGCAGCGGCCGGTCCGAGATCAAATTGACCGAGCGCAATCTTCACCAGATCGATGGATAAAAAGGTCGTTGTATTGCCGGGGCCCCCGCCGGTCAACACAAATGGTTCAGTATAGATCATGAAGCTGTCCATAAAACGCAGCAGGATGGCAATAGTCAGTACCCGTTTTAATTTTGGCAGCTGTATGTATCTAAAAACTGCCCACGGGCTTGCACCGTCAATGCGCGCAGCCTGGTAGTAGTCATCCGGTATTGAACACAGGCCTGCGTAGCAGAGCAACACCACCAGAGAAGTCCAGTGCCAGACGTCCATAACGACCGTGGTCATCCAGGCAGACACGGGTTGCTGGGTGAAGTTATAATCAAAACCCATCGAATTCAGCGTATAGCCTAACAGGCCAATATCAGGCAGCGCAAAGATGTTCCACATCGCGCCGACAACGTTCCAGGGAATCAATAACGGTAAGGCCATCAATATCAGGCACACCGATACCCATGGGCCCTTGCGTGGCATTGTCAGCGCAACGCAAATGCCGAGCGGTACCTCGATGACCAGAATCATGCCAGTAAACAGCAGCTGTCGTAAAAACGAGGCATGGAAGCGTTCAGATTTTAATACCTGCTCAAACCAGGTTACCCCCTCCCAGAAAAATTCATTATTGCCAAAGGTTTCCTGAAGTGAATAGTTCACCACCGTCATCAGTGGAATAAATGCATTAAATGCGACCAGCACTAACACCGGTGTAACCAGCCACCAGGCTTTCTGATTTACAGTCTTGTTCATTAGCGGGCGTTCTCCAAAATCCAGTTATCACGATAAAGATGAGTGTTGGCAGGATCAAACTTAATTTTTGCAGACTCACTGGGCACAATATCATCTTCGCCGATCACCAGTTTGATCGTATCACGCTCATGAGTGACGGTAACGATTTGAAAGCGCCCGAGGTCATCAATCTTTTCAATGACAACCGGAATGCCCTGGTCCGAAAAGGTAATAAATTCAGGGCGAACACCGATCTCGAGTTTGCCTGCCTGCCCGTCGTCTGCACTGTTGGCAGTTTGTATTTTATTGTTCTTATAGTAACTATCGGAACCATCAACATGTCCGGGGAGTATGTTCATGCCAGGCGAGCCTATAAAATGACCGACAAACGTGTGATTCGGCCGGTTGAACAACTCGACGGGTGTGCCCACCTGCACAACGGTGCCGTCGTACATTACCACAACCTTGTCAGCAAACGTCAACGCTTCTGTCTGATCATGGGTAACGTAAATCATGGTCACACCGATTTGCTGATGTAGTTCCTTTAGTTTTGATCTCAGCAGCCATTTAAGGTGTGGGTCAATGACGGTCAATGGTTCATCAAACATGATAACGTTTACATCAGAGCGGACCAGGCCTCTTCCAAGTGAAATTTTCTGTTTACCGTCGGCGGTAAGTCCCGACGCTCTAGTGTGAAGGACGTTTTCAAGATCAAGCATCTGCGCAACCTGTTTGACTCTGTCTGCAATGGTCGGCTCATCTATACCGCGGTTGCGCAGCGGAAATGCCAGGTTGTCGTAGACGCTCATGGTGTCATACACGACAGGGAACTGAAATACCTGTGCGATCTGGCGCTCGGTTGTAGCCAGGTTGGTGACATCCGTGTCGCCGAAAAAGACAGAACCCTCTGAGGGCGTTAACAAACCTGAAATAATGTTTAGCAGCGTGGTCTTTCCGCAGCCCGAGGGTCCCAGCAAAGCGTAGGCGCCGCCATCATCCCAGACCTGATTAATTTCCTTAAGTGCATAAGTGGGTTCCTGACCCGGTGTCGGCGGGTACATATGCCGGACCTTCTTGAATTCTATTCGCGCCATTAATCAGTTACTCCATTGCCTGCGCCGCTATGAATTTTTCAGCATTGTCAAAATATAAACACCGCTCGGCATCAAAAAAGAAATCGACCTCTTCGCCAACCTCGAATGCATGAATCCCGTGCGTCTCACAGACCCAGTTATTATTCTCGACAGTCATTCTGATGATGCTCTCCGATCCGCTGATCTCAGCGATCTGTACCTTTCCTTTGACATTCACACCCACACCGGAGATTTTTATCTGATGGGGGCGTATGCCGATTGTGTATTCGCCATCATCGAGTTTGACGACGTGAGCAGGTGCTTTCCACTGTATTGAGTCGCTTAGTTGTATATTGTCACCCGATTTCCTGACCCTGGCGGTGTTGATAGGCGGGTCTGAAAATACTTTCGCTCCGGTGAGTGATACCGGGTTACGATAGGTTTGCGCGGTTGGGCCAAACTGTACAACCCGTCCGCGATCCAGAGTGGCTGTATTACCGCCCAGCAACAGTGCCTCAAGTGGCTCGCTGGTTGCGTAGACAACCGTTGCACCGGTATCAGCGAATAATTTTGGCAGTTCATCGCGTAACTCCTCGCGTAATTTATAATCCAGATTTGCAAGCGGCTCATCCAGAAGCACAAGATCTGAACCCTTTACCAGTGCTCGTGCCAGAGCAGTGCGCTGCTGCTGTCCGCCCGAGAGCTCGGAAGGTTGTCGATTTAACATGGGTGTCAGCTTTAGCAGATCGGCAATTTTCATCACTCTTTCATCAACCTGTGATTTACTCAGCCCTGCAACTTTCAGCGGCGAAGCAATATTCTCATAGACACTGAAACTCGGGTAGTTAATAAACGCCTGGTACACCATCGCGACGTTACGCTTCTGAACGGGTATTCGGGTAACATTCTCACCATCGAACCAGATCTCACCCGAGGTAGGTTTTTCGAGTCCTGCCATCAATCTCATCAGCGTGGTTTTGCCGCTTAACGTCGTGCCGAGCAATATGTTGAATTCACCTTTGACCAGATTCAGTGACGTGTCGTAGATATGTGTCTGGCCATCAACCTGTTTGACCACATTATGCAGTTCAATTGCCATAATTTATCGCTTTTGTATTATTTGAATCTGGTTGTTCATTGCTCGGAATGTTTACAATCTCCAGGTGCACGTCATTATTTCTACATGTCCGGATAGCCTGCTGGGATATACCGTTGTCAGTCACGAGATAATCTATCTGGCTCAGGTCACCCAGCCTTATTGGAGCCCGACGATTAAATTTAATTGAATCGGTGACCAGTATGATCGACCTGGCACGTTTAATTATGGCCTGCGCCACTCTCACCTCGCGCAGGTCGAAATCGAATATTTCACTGTCTTCTATGGAAGAACAGCCAATGATTGCATAATCAACCTTGAACTTTTGAATAAATTCTTCAGTACTGGAACCGACAATACCACCGTCCTGGTGCCTGATTGTACCATTGGCCACAATCACTTCCATGCCTCTATTCGGCCATAATAAACTGGCAACGTTGATATTATTCGTGATCACCAGAAGCCCGCGGTGCGAGGTTAAATATTCTGCAACTTTCTCCGTTGTTGTACCGATATTGATAAATAGTGAAACATTGTCAGGCAGCAATGTGGCCGCACGCTTTGCAATGGCCGACTTTTCCTCAGCCATCAATATTTTTCTGGAACGATATCCCAGGTTCTCTACATTATCTTTGACGATTGCGCCGCCATGAACACGCTGCACCAGTTCCTGGTCGTAAAGACGATTAAGGTCTCGCCTGATAGTTTGTGGTGTCACTTTAAATGATTCGGCAAGGGCCTCGACTTGTGCAGTACCGTACTCGCGAATGTACTTCATTATGGCCTGCTGACGCCTGTTGATCCCAGCGCTGTGGGGCATTGTTCCTCCGTTAAACCACGATGACAACAGGAGGCCTGAGCGCTCAGGCCTCCTGTGAATTGAATGTTGTTATCCGATCGCTGATCTAGTTTTGCCAGCGCTTAATCAGCTCATCATAATTAACGGTTTCGCCTTGAGGCTTTTCATTATCTAGTTTGGCCTTCGGTGAACCTTCCATGCTTAGCCATTCAGAAGGATCTTTTTCTTCGTTAAGCCTCGGGCCACAGCCGCCGTAAGTTTGTGCATTTTCGTCGGCACGCTGCATGCGTGACATGACCAGATCCATTTCGCTTGCAAGTCTGTCCATAGCTTCCTGGGCTGTGAAAGCGCCTGAATTGACATCACCAATCTGCTGCCACCAGATTTGTGCAAGTTTGGGGTAATCCGGAACATTAATACCTGTTGGAGACCACAACACACGATCAGGAGAACGATAGAATTCAACCAGGCCGCCGAGGTTGGGGGCACGTTCTGTGAAGGATTCATGATTAATCGAACTGTCGCGAATGAACGTCAGACCAACATGGCTTTTTTTGACGTCAACGGTTTTCGATACTACAAACTGTGCATATAGCCATGCTGCCTTGCGCTGTTCGAGCGGCGTGGATTCAAACAGCGTCCAAGAGCCTGCATCCTGATAGCCCAGTTTCTGACCTTCAACCCAGTAAGGGCCGTGAGGTGAAGGAGCCATTCTCCATAATGGTTTGCCTTCGTCATCAACGGTGTTATTGCCTTCGCTCTGGGGGGTCACCATCGAGGCAGTGAATGCGGTATACCAGAAAATTTGCTGTGCTACATTACCCTGTGAGAGGGCCGGTAGAGACTGGTAGAAATCATAACTCGCGGCACCGGGAGGCGCATATTTTCTCAGCCATTCATCCCATTTGCGAATGGCGTAAACGGCAGCGGGTCCATTGGCTGCACCACCGCGGGAAACCGACGCGCCAACAGGATTACAGGAGCCTTCCTCCATTCGGATGCCCCATTCGTCTACAGGCACGCCGTTCGGCAGTCCCTGACTACCTGCGCCAGCCATTGAGAGCCAGGCATCGGTCATGCGCCAGCCAAGGTCCGGCGCCCGTTTGCCGTAATCCATATGGCCATAAACCTGCACGCCATCGATTTCTTTTACGTGTTCCGTGAAAAATTCTGCAATATCTTCATACGCTGACCAGTTGACCGGCACGCCGAGGTCATAGCCGTAAATACCCTTAAACTGTTCCTTAAGGTCATCACGATCAAACCAGTCTTTGCGAAACCAATAGAGATTGGCAAATTGTTGATCGGGCAGCTGATAAAGTTTGCCGTCAGGGCCGGTAGTAAATGATTTCCCGATAAAGTCATCAACGTCCAGCATGGGGTTTGTGACATCGCTGCCGTCGCCGGCCATCCAGTCAGTGAGGTTTACCGCCAGCTGCAACCGTGAGTGCGTGCCAATCAGATCCGAATCGTTAATATAGGCGTCGTAGAGATTACGTTTTGTCTGCATCTGAGTCTGGACTGCCTGAACGACTTCGCCCTCACCAAGCAGCTGGTGATTGACTTTGATACCTGTAATTTCTTCAAAAGCTTTGGTGAGCACCTTGGACTCGTACTCATGTGTAGGTATGGTTTCAGAGAGCACATTGACTTCCATGCCCTTGAAAGGTTCGCTTGCGCTGATGAACCATTCCATTTCTTTCATCTGCTCTTCCTTGCTTAAGGAAGATGGCTGAAATTCATCGTTGATCCATTTTTCGGCTGCCGCCATGTCTGCGTGAACACTCTGGGTAATCATCGCGGCAAGCAAACCTGCGGTGACAAACAATTTCTTCGTCATTTGATACTCCTCAATTGATTTGTGGTGATTTTTACAAAAATTTCACGATGAAGCATTTTTACAAACTATTCGTTTAGTGTCAAATTATAGTTCGTTAGAAAATTTTCCATTTTCGAATATGCGATGCGATATGTAATGCAACTGCCCGTGAAATCCTGAACATCAAACCGCGCAAGCCTGTGTCGTGATCAGCGAAAAAGCGCGGTTGTGGCGCACGATTCCCGGAAAGTTTATCGGGGCACTGACTTACCCGCTATCAACCGCTGTTTACACCCTGCTTGGCGAGTGCTGATTTGCATGTCAGAGTTAACCGCAAACGGGCAGCGAGCTGTCCGTTTTCAGGATAGAAAAAATTCTTAAATTTTTAGGTATTTTGGGTTTTATTTAAGGTCTTCCTGCCAAACCTTACTTTAGGCCGTGCATATATATCGACAGTGATTTTATTTGCTGCTCGGATAAACGAAACGCAATTGAATTCATCACATCACTCTTGCGGGTACCTGTTTTGTACGCCAGTAATGTCTGTTCCAGATATTCAATATGCTGACCACTGACTCTGGGAAATCGGACAGGAATGCCTTTGCCGCTGGGCCCATGACAACTCATGCATGCGGAAATAGACATCGTAGGTTCGCCACCGCGGTATATTTTCTCTCCAATCAGGGCCTGTTCCTGCATGTCTTCGGAAATTGCGCCGAGCTGGGCCTGTTGCGCTGAGTAGAAGGCATCAATCGCCAGCATCTCTTCATCGGTCAGGTTCGCAGCCTGTGCTGCCATGAGCGCGTTTTCACGCTCACCCGATTTAAATTTCATAAGCTGATCGGCGATATATCCGGGCACCTGGCCAGCAAGCTTTGGATTCTGCGGAATGGCACTGTTTCCATCTGCGCCATGACAGGCCGCACATGTGGCCAGTTTGGCCTGAATGTCGGAAGAATCTGCTGTCTCCAGGGCAGCGGCGTCCTTGGCAATATCTGATGGTTCGGCAACGTCGACGGCCTCGATACCCGCTTCCGTTTCTGCAGCCGGTACTTCAGTCACAGCTTCAGCTTGCTCTTTAACTTCCCCTGTGGCCTCCTCTGCTGCTGCCTCCTGGGTGACTTCCGCAGCTGTTTCCTCGACCACATCCTGGACCTGTTCCGCGGCGGTCTCGGCCTCCTGGGCCGTCTCTTCAACCATTTCCTCAGCTGCTGCCTGCGTCTGTTCAACGGCATCCTCAACGACAGTTTCGGCTTGTTGGGTAGCCTCTTCAGTCATTTCTACTGCCGCCTCAGTCTCAGTTTGCATTTCTTCAACCACAGTCTCCTGAGTGGTTTCCGCAGCTGTTTCCTCGACCGCATCCTGGACCTGTTCCGCGGCGGTCTCGGCCTCCTGGGCCGTCTCTTCAACCATTTCCTCAGCTGCTGCCTGCGTCTGTTCAACGGCATCCTCAACGACAACTTCGGCTTGTTGGGTAGCCTCTTCAGTCATTTCTACTGCCGCCTCAGTCCCAGTTTGTATTTGTTCGACCCCAGCCTCAGTCGTTGTTTCTGTGGCCATGGCAGTCGCGGATACGGCTAGCATTAATATTGCTATTAATCTTGGAGACATCTAAAAAACTCCTTCAGTCTTGATTAATCTCATATGACCACTTTCGACATGGTCCAGTTGGTGAATTCACGCTATTTTACTGTAGATTTGCCAGGCTGGTAAGTCTATAACGCATAATCATTGATATAAGTGCGATATTAGGAATTTTAAGAGCAGATAGATGACGAAGGTTTATCGGGATACGCCGGAATATTTTAGTGCCTGATGTAGTTTATACTCGATCCTCGTTATTGCCCAATTTCAGAATGTCGAAAAATAATTTACATCCGTGTGTTTATTTGCTAAGTGCAACCAGGCCAGCAGACTGGCCTGCAGACGAAGGTGCAGAGGTTGCGTTTGTCGGTCGCTCCAATGTTGGCAAATCCAGCGCAATTAACCGCCTGACGGGTTACAGGTCGCTTGCCCGAACCAGTAAAATACCCGGGCGTACTCAGCAAATCATATTCTTTGAATTAAACGCAGCGACCCGTCTGGTCGATTTGCCCGGCTATGGCTATGCAAAAGTGCCGTTTGCCGTGAAACAAAAATGGAAACAGCATATTGAAACCTATTTTTCAGAGCGTGAGAGTCTCAAGGGTTTGGTACTGCCTGTTGATATTCGTCGGCCGATCACAGATTTAGACCGGCAAATGCTCCAATACTGTCTGGATGCCCGATTGCCCGTACTGGTGTTGTTAACAAAAGCCGATAAATTAACGCGCAATCATGCCAACCAGGCAATGTTCAAATTTAAAAACCAGATCACAGATCCGGTATACGGGAAACTTGAATTTAGCCTGCAGCAGTTTTCCGCCGTTACCGGCCTGGGTGAACAACAGGCACGTGCCCAGGTATGTAAATGGCTGGATCTAGCTGAAGTAGATCGTGATTAAGCCGCATTTCTCACCACCGTGCTACTGCGACGTTCCCTTGCCACGCCCTGCCTGCTTTTTACTTAGCCAGGCTCCTCGACGTAGTGTCAACGATGCCTTCGGGCCCTTTGGTCGTCAAACCCATAGAGGGCGCATCCTTTAACCGTCTCGCTACGAAGCCTGGCGAGAAATGCGGGTTAACTGCCTGTCAGCCACTGCCTAAAACAGATTTTTGTTTACCAGCAGGTGTGCCGCAATGCTGGCAGCATATCCGAGTGCAATCGCCCACGTCCATTTTAAATGTGCCATGAACGTGTAAACGCCGCGCGCCTGTCCCATCACAGCGACCCCTGCTGCAGAGCCAATAGACAGCATTGATCCGCCGACACCAGCGGTAAGGGTGACAAGTAACCATTGTCCGAGGTTCATCTCGGGGTCCATGGCGAGCACGGCAAACATAACCGGGATGTTGTCCAGCAGGGCCGACACTACCCCCACCAGGATGTTGGCATAGGTTGTGCCCAGGTCGATATAAAAAATTTCGGACACTTTTCCCAGGTAGCCCAGGGCGCCGAGTCCACCCACACACAGGGTAATGCCGTAGAAAAACATCAGCGTATCCCACTCTGCACGCTGCAGGTTTCGGTAAATGTCGTACTGGGCGGTTGCGCCTTCATGGCCGTCGCGCACCTCCCGATCCAAGGCCATCGAGGTTTGGTCGATATTGAATTCGAATGGATCGGAGAATCGGCGGTCTCGGCGCCGCAGGTAGTAGCCGAAAAGCTTGAGGAGACCCAGACCTGTCATCATCCCCACGACTGGCGGCAAATGCAGCGTGTTGTGCGCGCTGACTGCCATAGCAATCGTCGCAATAAATAGGCCCACGACAATCCAGGCACCGTGCTGGAGGGTGGCTTTTTCAGACACCGGCTGGGGCTTCTCGTTACTTACGGCAAAGCTCATGATCACCGCCGTCACCAGCCAGTTGACAATCGAGGGTGCAAGGAGGGCAAAGAACTGCTCGAATCTGACGTGACCCGCTTGCCAGACCATGAGT
>JAHEKD010000321.1 GCA_024638545.1 Gammaproteobacteria bacterium | reverse complement strand
TAGTCGGTATTTTCATGCTTGCCGTCCTGTTACCCTTCTGGACATCTCTGCTGGTGCGAACTTATGCCTGGCTCGTCCTGCTTCAAAAAAACGGTTTGCTGAATGAATTCGCCATCAGCATAGGATTGTGGGACTCACCTGTGAAACTCGTCCATAACATGACGGGCACGCTGATTGGCATGGCCCATATTATGCTGCCTTTCCTGGTGCTGCCGCTGTACGGGGCGATGAAAAAAATTGATCGCGATATGATGCATGCTGCTGCAAATCTTGGCGCATCGCCGATTAAGGCATTCTGGCAAGTGTACTTCCCGTTGTCATTGTCAGGCATGGTGGCCGGTTCGCTAATTGTGTTTGTTCTGTGTCTCGGATTTTACGTCACACCTGCGGTGCTTGGCGGCGGCCGGGTTGTCATGGTGGCGACCCAGATAACCGCGATACTTGAAAACCAGTTCGACTGGGGTGCCGCAAGCGCCCTCGGCGTGGTCCTTCTTTTTGCGACGCTCCTCGTCCTTTATGTGGCGGCGCGTGTGTTCAAATTCGATGTCGCCCTGTTCGGAAAAAGCTGAAATGGGCTGGTGGCGGAATCCTGCATCGGATACGCAGGTCACCCATGGGGAGCGATTCTGGCTGTATGTCACCGCTTTTATCATCATGCTGCTGCTGGTTGTCCCGACTTTTATCGTCGTGCCGATGTCGTTCTCAGATTCACAATACCTGGAATTCCCACCAAGCAACTGGTCGACGCGATGGTATGAAGTCTATTTTGATTCACCGAAATGGATGCGGGCGACGGTAACTTCGCTTCAGGCCGGATTTCTCACCATGCTAGTTGCGACCCCACTGGGAACAATGGCTGCGTACGCTCTGTTCGTGTCCGGTCATCGCGTCGCCAGGGCAATGTTTCTATTCTTAATTACGCCAATGATCGTGCCGGTTATCTTAATCGCAATAGGCGCATTTTATGCATACGGGCGAGTCGGGCTTAATAACACCATCACCGGACTGGTCCTGGCCCATACTGCAATGGCCACACCGCTCGTGATGATCGTGATTACCGCTGCATTGCGGTCCTATGATCTGAATCAGGAGCGTGTCGCCCGCAGCCTTGGCGCCACCCGGCTATACGCATTTTTCTCCATCACGCTGCCTCAGATAAAATTCTCGATCGTAACCGCCGCTCTGTTATCGTTTTTGACCTCGTTTGATGAAGTTATCATTGCGATATTTGTATCCGGCGGCTCAAATGCAACGCTGACCAAGCACATGTTCAGTGCGCTGCGTGATTTTATCGATCCGACAATTGCCGCAATTTCAACGATTATGGTTTTGATTTCAACCGTGCTTTTACTGGCAATCCAATTTATTAGTTCGCGCGAAAAATAATTTCTAAAGCAACAGGCCTGCTGCAGTTAATTCAACATCATAGAACAAATAGATCTTCCATGAAAAGATGGCTGATTTCCAATCCTCTGAGGCTTTGCTCAAATTTCTGAAATGTGCCGCTGGATCTCTTCAGCCGATTTCGCAGTCAGATCCTTGTCAATTGACATCTCGACACAGGCAATGGTTTGCTCCGATAGCTTGTTTCGTAATTCTCCCATAAATTCGGGAGAGGCGATCAAAATCAGCTGACTAAAATTATTCTTGGCTCGAGACTTATCCAGATGATCCGCAACTTCCAGTGCGAAATCTATTCGCTGCTGTTTTTTTGCATCTACCTTGTGCCCTTTTGAATGGCGACTCTTTCCAAAACTGTCAAACGTGCGTCCTGGTGAATCAGATTCAAGCTGCTGCTGCTTAAGCCGTGCCTCCGGATGAACAAAAGTCTTAATTTCCTCAAACTGTCCGCGCAAGTACCGGCCGGCGAAAAGCCGTACCCGGTTGCTATTGCCGACGATCATCCATACACTGTTTGTCGTTGATATGTTCATAGCCTTTTACCTAACGTTAAATTACAGAACCGCCTGATCAGGATTATGCCCGGATTTGCCGGTAATCGTAATCTTTACCCTATCACATTATGATGATCGAACTCAAAATTGCACCCAAAAAACAGTTTAAACCAGCGTAAACTCGCACTGTTTACTGCATATGTACCTGTTGTGGATTATTGCGAACTGCCGTACTCGGTACAAGCAGTCACAGATGCCTTTAATAATAAACAAGAACGCACTTTCAGATTCTTGATTTTTACACATCGATTATCTTCAAATTGATATTATACTTCCATCATGATCTATGTTATTAAAAACGCACACCTGTATTCACCTGATGATCAAGGTATCCAGCATATAGTCGTGGCTGCCGGTAAAGTGCTCTGGATAGGTGAAACAACGCCTGCTTTCGATTCTAACCTGGGTATTGAGGTTGTCGACCTTCAGGGGCAAAGAGTAATACCCGGCATCATTGACGGACACGCTCATATTACCGGCGGCGGCGGTGAATCGGGATACAGCTCGCGAGTTCCACCGGTATTTTTATCTCGCTTTACCTGTGCAGGTGTGACCACGGTTATTGGCGTATTGGGTACGGATGACGTGACCCGCAACACATCGACGCTGATCACGCAGGCCCGCGGGCTGTGTGATGAGGGGATAACCGCCTATTGTCACTGTGGCGGTTATCATTTTCCTGTTGCGACTTTGACAGACAGCATACGCTCCGATATCGTCCATATTGACCGGATAATCGGTGTGGGGGAGATTGCCCTGAGTGATCATCGATCAAGCCAGCTCACGCTTGAAGAGTTATTGCGAATCGCCAGTGAGGCACACGTGGCGGGGATCATGACCGGCAAGGCAGGCATCGTTCACTGCCACATGGGTGATGGCAAACGGGGATTGGCGTTAATCAACCAGGCGCTGGATATTAGTGAAATTCCGCCCAGAGTCTTCAACCCAACCCACGTGAATCGTAATATACACTTGTTCAACCAGTCAATGGCACTGGTAAAACGAGGTTGCACGATTGACATCACGGCGTTTCCGGAGGCTGATGATGAACCCGGCTTATCTGCCAGCCAGGCGCTCACCGAATACATGGCGGCAGGTCTTCCCATGGATAAAGTAACCATCAGTTCAGACGGTGGTGGCTGTCTGCCTGTATTTGATGACCACGGGACTGTCAGAGAAATGCGTGTAGGTGACAGTGCCGAACTGCCATCAACCCTTAAAAAATTACTCATCCGAGGTCATTCCCTTGAAAAAATCCTGCCTGTATTCACGTCAAATGTTGCAGATTTATTGAGGCTGGAAAGCAAGGGCCGCCTGCAGAAAGGCTCAGACGCTGATCTCGTAGTCCTTGACGAGGCAGATTCAGTGTGGGGAGTAATGGCGCTGGGCGAGTGGCATAAAAGAGACTCCCGGCAATTAATTTACGGCACCTATGAAAAGGAAACAGTGTGACAGTTAATAGTATAAAAGAACAACCTGGCTATATTATTGCCATCGGTGGCGGGGAAAACAAAGAAAAACATCCAAAGATACTACAACGTTTTGTTGAACTGTGCGGGGGTGAAAATGCCCATATTGCAATCATTCCAACGGCGTCCCTGCTTGCTGATATTGGCAACCAGTACCAGAAAATATTTCATCAACTTGGCGCCAGGCGTACTGATGTTATGAATATCAGGCGACGCGCCGACTGTGAAAACAGCGCGTATTTAAAGTTGCTCGATGCTGTGAGCGGCGTATTTATGACCGGCGGGGACCAGTTGCGGTTGGCGACAATTACGGGTGGCACTAAGTTAGCATCAAAAATGCGCAAATTAAACAGGCACGGCTTGCACATAGCCGGCACTTCGGCAGGCGCTGGATATATTTCCGAGCACATGATCGCAGGTGGAAAAACCGGCAATACGCCCAGAACCGACATGGTAAAGCTGGCGACTGGATTGGGACTGACCAAACAGCTCATTATTGATCAACACTTCAGGCAGCGCCACCGTATTGGCAGACTCATCACGGCCATAACCTTTAATCCATCGGCTATTGGCCTCGGGATTGATGAGGATACGGCGGCATTTATTGGCCCAAATGGCAGTTTTGATGTGCTTGGAACCGGCTGGATAACCATTGTTGATCCAACTGCCATGGAATCCTCAACCGTATACTCTTCAAGAAAGCTGCAGCGATTGAGTGTCAGCGATCTGAAAATTCATATGCTAACTGCAGGCGACACTTATGATATACGAACACGTACAGCCAAGCTGTG
>JAHEKD010000320.1 GCA_024638545.1 Gammaproteobacteria bacterium | reverse complement strand
TTCGTCCAGAATGATGGCTTTCGCCACGTCAGCCAAAGATAGTTTGCGCTCCATCCGGAGCGACTTAAGGTACTCACCTGTTGCCATTGGGATTAATTCTTGTTGTTGTTTCATCGTCCAGAAAGTCTCCGAACCTCAGCGGTCTGGGTGGATTCTGGAAAGTTACTTTCCAGCATCAGTTTGTAGGTATTCGCTGTTCTATTGTTATTTGAGGCTATTTCAATTTTGTAAGCCAGTAACAGAGTTTCTGCATTATGATCAGTGGAAGCTTCATAACGCTGCATGAATGCCCGGGCTCCCAGGTAGTTTTTTTGCTCAAAATTCAGCTTGGACATATTCATCAGCGCATCGGGCAAATCCGGTTCAATTTTCAAAGCGCGACGCAGGTATTCATCGGCCATGGCGTAATCATCATTGCCAAGTGCACAGGAACCCGCATTTGTGAGAGCAATGGACGGTGAACTGTAAAAAGGGTCATCCAGCGCCTTGAGAAAATGCTCAATGGCCTGTTTTTCCTTACCGGTCTGGCACAGGTAAACACCGAAATTGTTATTTACATCACCATTTTTAGGGTCAGCGTCATAGGCCTTCTTATAATGCTTGCCAGCCAACTCCTGTTCACCGATACGCTCATAAAGAACCGCAATCACTGTTTGGCCCGGGGCATAGTCCGGGTCTTCTCTGATCGCTTTTTTCAGCTTACCCAGGGCAACCTCATACTGGCCGCGGTTCATATACTCGAGACCAAGAGCGGTATTGGATTCTGCCGCCTTGCGACTATCGCTCTCGTTATCAGGATCCTGTTCCTGTTGCGAGGCGCAACCACTGAGAAATAACAGGGCTACGACCAGGTATACTAGCCGTGCCGGGCCATACCGGGTCATATGCAATGGCAGGGTGTTTATCAGTGCAGGCTTGTTCATGGGGTGCTCTCCGCCATTTTTATTTTTATCCTTTCACTTCGTTTGGTACGATCCAGAACCTTACCGACCAGCTGTCCGCAGGCGGCATCAATATCCTCTCCACGGGTCTTTCTCACCGTCGCTATCAACCCGCCCTGCATCACGATCTCCTGGAACCTGCTGATACGATCCTGACTGGAACAACGATACTGAGTTCCTGGAAATGGGTTAAAGGGTATCAGATTCAGCTTGCTGGGTACGGTTCTTAATAATTTTACCAGTTTACGTGCGTGTTCAGGGTGATCATTGACACCATCGATCAGTGTGTACTCGAAGGTCACCGTTCGCTTATGCTTTTCTGAAACAAAATCCCTGCAAGCCTGCATCAATTCCGCAATGGGATATTTACGATTTAGTGGAACCAACCCGGTACGAACTTCATCAACGGGCGCATGCAGTGACACAGCAAGTGCGACATCAATGGCTTCTTTCAAACGGTAGATACCCGGCACATGGCCGGCCGTGCTGACCGTCACACGTTTCGCGGCAAAGCCAAAACCCAGATCACTTCGCATCACCGACAAGGCCGGTACGACGGCATCAAAATTGAGCAGCGGCTCACCCATTCCCATCATCACGATATTGGTGATCTTACGCAGGCCATTACGTTCATGACCAAGCGCCTGTGCGGCAAGCCAGACCTGGCCGATGATTTCGCCTGTGGTCAGATTACGTGCAAAACCCTGCGCTCCGGTTGAACAAAATGAACAATTCAATGCACAGCCGACCTGCGAGGATACACACAAGGTTCCACGTTTCGGTTCGGGGATATACACCGTTTCAACGGCGTTTCCACCGTGAAAGCCTATCAGCCACTTAACTGTGCCATCATTTGAGCGTTGCTCCTGAAGCACCACGGGTAGTTTTATCTCTGCGATCAAATTCAATTTTTGACGCAGTGCAATACCCAGGTCGGTCATTGCATCAAAATCAGTGACCGCGTGATGGTATACCCATTTCAGGATTTGTTGCGCCCTGAAAGGTTTCTCACCTATGGATGTGAAAAAGTCGCGTAAACCTGCCTCATCGAAATCAAGCAGGTTTAGACGACTTGCAATGGCATTCACAGTGTTTTGCTTACCTGTTACTTTCAAGCGCCAAAAAAGTAAGCAATTTCTGTTTTCGCAGTATCCGGTCCGTCTGAACCATGCACTGCATTGGCATCAATGCTTTGTGCAAAATCAGCGCGAATGGTGCCAGGCTCCGCTTCGGCAGGATTTGTTGCGCCCATCAGCTTACGGTTCAATGCGATGGCATCTTCACCTTCGAGCGCCTGGATCATGACAGGACCGGACGTCATGAACTTTACGAGGTCATTGAAAAAGGGCCGTTCCCGGTGAACCGCATAAAAACCTTCAGCCTCTTCGCGGCTCAAATGCTGCATCCTGGCCTCAACAACCTTCAGTCCGGCCTTTTCAAAACGGCTATAAATTTCCCCGATTACGTTTTTTGCAACGGCATCGGGTTTGATAATCGATAATGTACGCTCAACAGACACTTAAGAACTCCCTATAAACTATTGATAATTATTAACTTGATTGATATATTATATTTATAATGATTTGACTTAAATCAACAGGTAATTTTAAGCTGACACAGGCTGGCATGCAATCAACATTCTGGAAATCCAAAGTTACCATCCTGCCCTGTTTTAATCTATGATATTCACCCGTAAAGTAAGTCGACCCGGCAAACAGACCGACTCGACAACCCGCCACCTATAAACGAGGACATGTATGACCGCTCTGTTTTTGGTTCTACTCGTAATGTCAGTGCTTTTGTTGGCCTATTACCGTATTCCGCTATTGATCTCAATCGCGATCCTCGCTGGTCTTACCTTCGCCTTTACCGAACTGCGCCACTTCTATGAAATTCCTGCCTGGTTCCGCTGGTCACTGGGAATCGCGACTGTCAGCCTGGCAGGCTTTGCCATCAAACCGCTTCGTCGCCTGTTTATCAGCAACCGGCTTTTTAGCCTGTTTCGAAAAGTCATGCCGAAGATTTCGTCCACAGAGCGCGAGGCACTTGAAGCCGGTACTGTCTGGTGGGACGCAGAATTATTCAGCGGCAAACCCCGCTGGCGTCGCCTGCTGAGACAACCCGCCCCTGCATTAAACGAGCGTGAACAGGCGTTTATTAATGGCCCTGTAGAAGAACTATGCCTGATGCTCGACGACTGGGAAATCAGTGACAAACACCAGGACCTGCCTGAATCTGTCTGGCAATTTATACTTGAGCAACGCTTCTTCAGCATGATCATCCCACAGGAGTTCGGCGGCCTGGGTTTCAGTGCGCAGGGCAATTCCGCAGTTGTCATGAAAATTGCCAGTCGTAATATCACCGCGGCCGTGACCATCATGGTACCCAACTCCCTGGGCCCTGGTGAGCTGTTATTACATTACGGTACAGAAAAGCAAAAAGATTATTACCTGCCACGTCTTGCCAGTGGTCAGGAAATCCCCTGTTTTGCACTGACTTCACCACTGGCGGGTTCCGATGCAGGCTCCATGCCCGACACCGGCATTGTTTGCAAGGACGTTTTTGAAGGTGAAGAGGTCCTGGGTTTGCGGGTTAGCTGGAATAAGCGCTATATCACGCTCGCGCCCGTGGCGACCTTACTGGGTCTCGCGTTCCGGGCCTATGACCCGGACGGTCTTTTAGGTGACACCGAGGACCTTGGTATCAGCTGTGCATTGATTCCAACCAGCACCAGTGGTGTGGAAATTGGTAACCGGCATATGCCCGTGGGCGCGGTTTTCATGAATGGACCCACTCACGGTAAGGACGTGTTCATTCCAATGGACTGGATCATCGGCGGTCAGGAGCGTCTGGGTCAGGGCTGGCGAATGCTGATGCAAAGCCTGGCTGCCGGACGAGCTATTTCACTGCCATCGTTAGGCGTCGCGGGCGGCAAGATGGCCACTATGCTCACCGGTGCCTACGCCCGGATACGCACGCAGTTCGATACACCTATCGGCAAATTTGGTGGCATTGAAGAGCCGCTATCCCGAATTGGCGGTCGCACCTACCGGATGGACGCCGCGCGTTTATTGACATTGATCGCACTTGACCAGGGCGAAAAGCCCGGTGTTTTATCTGCCATCAACAAATACCAACTGACCGAGGGCAACCGCCAGTGCATTATTGATGCGATGGATGTGCATGGGGGCAAGGGTATTATCCAGGGGCCCAACAATTATCTCGCACGGGCATACCAGACATTGCCAATAGCAATCACCGTTGAAGGCGCCAATATCC
>JAHEKD010000319.1 GCA_024638545.1 Gammaproteobacteria bacterium | reverse complement strand
TCGAAGCTCGGGGGGACAGTCATATCGTCCAATTCCAGTTACCTGATATCCTGAATTTGCCAAGTTGATGATCAATCGTGAACCCAAGAGCCCGCTGCCACCTGTGACTAGGACTTTGCTGGCTTTATCCATTGGCGATTGACTATGCGATTAAAAAATATTTTCACACTGCTCAGACAGAATCGAGCGCAGACCCCAAGATAAACAGCAACTCTGACTACAATCGGGTATTTGCTGCGATAAAATTTCCTGTAAAATCGCAGCATGCCTTTGTGCAAATGCCAGTTGACTCGATAGGGATTGGATTGACTGCTTTTGCCCTTCCCATGGATTACATTAGCCGCACAATAAAACGCGACCTTAAAACCACTCAACCAGATCCTTTTACACCAGTCCAAATCCTCGCAGTGCATAAAATAGCCTTCATCCAACCCTCCCACCCGATCGAGCGCATCCGCCCTGATTATCATGAATGCGCCAGAAATTGCGTCGACATACTCTCTCTCGTGCGTGCCTCGCGCATCGCCGATGTCAAAATCCGAGTATTTGGATTTTTCTGAAAACCAGCGGCTCATACCCAGCATCCGAAAAAAACTACTCTCAGGCGTGGGGAATTTTCTTTTTGATGTTTTTTGTCTGCTGCCATCCTCGTTCAAGATATTGGCCCCGGCCAATCCTACCTGTTTGTCATCCAGCATTCTTTCCACCATATAGCCAATGGTGTCCTTTTCTACCTTGCAGTCCGGATTAAGCAGCACGTAAAATTCTGCCTTAACGGTATTTAGAACCTGATTATTTGCTTTTGCGAAGCCAAGGTTGCGCTGGTTTTCGATCAGCTGCAGGTTGTCAAACCTGGCGAACAGCGGTTTGCATCGATCCAGACTGTCATCCGATGAGGCATTATCGACAATGTATAGCTGCAGTGGATAATTAGAAGCCAGTACGCTGCTTACGCAGGCCTCGAGCCAGTGACCTGAGTTATAGTTGACAACTATCACGACAACAGACTTCATTCATCAATCCCTGACCACTAATCCATCTCGGCGCCCTGACACCCCTTTCAATCCATCGGCAACACCTTTGCACATCATCTTCAGATTTTCTGTACGCTGAGAGGACAAAACGCCGAAAAATATAAGGTTCTGTAACAACCGAACCCAGTCTGCGAGCATCCACTTTTTTGACATATAGCGCCGTTTATATAGCAGTACACTATTTCTGAAAATATAATAATAGCGAAACGGTTGATGGTATGGCACCAGCCTTGAACGTAGAAACCAGATCCTTGCAGTCTTTTCACCCAAAGCATGTGACATGAATGCATGACAACAGCCAAAGGCGTGATAACCCTGACTTTTTGCACGCAGGAACCATTCGGTATCGATATGATCAATAAAAAGTGATTCGTCCATCAGACCCACCTCCTCTATGGCCGCGACGGGAATCAGTGTGCCGGATGAAATTAGAAAGTCGGCTCTGACATATGGCTGTTGATCACAGTCAATACGCGAAAATCTGAACCAGGAAACGCGCACAAAGTTTGACGCCTGCGAAGGGTCTGCGTGCAAACGGTAGCGACAGCCAAGGCCGCAGTATTTAACTTGATTATCCTCAAGTTGCTGCGCGGATTTGGACAATTCACTCAGCATATGCTTGTCAGGATAGCTGTCCTGGTCAAGTAACAGAACATGCGTACTGCCGATCGACCTGGCATATTCAATGCCCAAATTGTGCGCTTTTCCCAGGCCGAGATTTGAGGGTAACAAATAATACCTGATGTCCGTGCCTAGTCGGGCGATATCATCCTGACGTGTTGAGGCGTTGTCAACGATTACAACAGAATTTATCTGATCCGTTAGCGTTTTAAGCAGTTGGCCTAATACATCCAGATCCGGATTATAGGTCACAACAACCGCCGTGACCTTGATGCCTATATTTGTGGAACCGGGAGAGCCTGGTTCATTAACAGTCGAATCAATTGAACCCGATTCGGACGAACTACTCGCTGGCATGTATCTGTTTTACGACGTATATCGGCTTTTTCTGGCTCTCATGATAAGTTCGAATTTGCAGCTCTGCAAGCAAACCGAAAACAATCAGCTGCAAGCCCGCCATCATCAGAAAAATAGCGAGCAACAACAAAGGCCTGTCACCCATTGACACACCAAAAAACTTTTGAATGGTCATGACCAGCGCGATTAAAAAACCGATCGTGCCAAAAGCCAGACCGGGCAAACCGAAAAAATGAATAGGCCTGCCTGCATAATCCAGAAGAAATTTGACTGTGATCAGATCGAGTAGAACGCGAAAGGTTCTGGAAATACCGTACTTTGACGTCCCCATAGTTCGTGGTCGATGGTTGACTTTAACCTCGGCAATTTTCACACCCATCCAGCTTGCAATGGCCGGAATAAAACGATGCAGCTCACCATAAAGGGTAATATTCTTGGCAACCTCGGCACGCATCGCCTTCAGGGTACAGCCATAATCGTGCAGCTTGACATCAGTGGTTTCGGAAATAAGCTTATTGGCAATGATTGACGGCAGTTTGCGTGAAACAAATGTATCCTGGCGATTGAAGCGCCAGCCGCAAACCAGATCATAACCTTCCTCAATTTTATTCAGCAGCAGAGGGATATCAGCGGGATCGTTCTGCCTGTCCGCGTCCATCGTAATGACGATATCGCCGGTTGCATAATCAAAGCCGGCAACCAGTCCCGCCGTTTGTCCAAAATTCCGCCTGAATTCCACGACCACCACGTGGCTGTCTTCACTGTTCAGTGTCTTAAGGACATCCAGACTGTCATCAGTGCTGCCGTCATCTATAAATATAATCTCATAATCATGGGGCAGCGATTCAAATGCCTGGGAAATTTCATCATACAGTGGCCTGAGATTGGGAGACTCGTTTAACAAAGGTATGACGACTGAAATTTTCAATTTTTAAAACTCCTATCAAGATACAAGTACAGGAAAAGGCATTGCTATGGTGGTTAACCTAGCCATTGGATATATTTTTTTTTATGGTTCTGGCAATATTTCTGCGGTAATGATTATACCGAAAAACCAGACTATTACGTATTCGCATAAGAAATTGGTATCGACCCGGGTGATCGACCTCCAGATTGACCATTGTCCGGCCCAGGTTGTGCATGCAGAACAGCTCGAACAGGTATTTCAAGCGCGGTCCCTCCACAATATTGATAAACGGCATGCGGCGGTAGAGTAGGTATTGTTTAAACATTGAGCTCGGCTCCATACCTGCAATACTGAAATCCTTCTTAACAATCCTTTTTGCCATCACAATCTCATTTTAGAAAAACAGTGGGCCTTAAATGCCCGGCTTCGAACGCCGGGTATGAATCGCAATGCAGCCGCTGTTTTTTGCCATAGCCCTCTTTCCGCCAGCAGGTTTTTCAAATTAGCCGTCTCCCGCTTGCCAAAATCATCCTGATGCGCTTTTAACTGCATTCGCATGACATCATCAGTGCGTGGAAATGCAATATAACGATGCAGACTGAAATTCAGCCAGGGCTTTATTTCATCGGTTGAGTAACCCAGAACTGCACAGGCTTTCGCATACGCAGCCACCGCGGCCAGGATACCGTGTTGAAGCGGCGCATAATACGCCGACTGGTCCCGTTCAGCCCGCGCTGATTCGTCATCGGAATTTCGAAACACAAGCTGAAAACCTTTTTTCTTCGAATCCGCCGTATCTGGGTCAGGATCATATGCAATTAACGATGTATGCGGTGCACGACAAATTTCCTCAATAACGTCCTTTATATATTCAAGCAGGCTCCCACCCATGTCGAATCTAAACCTGTCATAGACCAGGCCTTTAAAATATCTGTCACGTGAATTCGGGTAATCTATATAACGGGTGGCGCACATCAGATAACCATGGATATTAGGGGCACTATCAAGGTGCGACACAGCGTTGAACAAATTATTATGAATCGTTCCCAGCCAGCCAATATCAACCACAGCCACATCCTTTTGTTCAAAAAATCCTTCATCCTCAAGGTAAGACACAAATGCGTCACGATAAGGTTGCGCAGACTGCCTGGCCAGGGCCTGAAATTCTGAATCCATCAGCAAAAGACCCAGCTTGCGCCTGCTGGTGTCGCTGGACCCTTTATCTGCCTGGGAAATAACCTCATCTACAGTCAGGCCTTTTCTTTCAAGATAAGGTTTAAAATCATCCGCATTCAGACCAAA
>JAHEKD010000318.1:3231-4225 GCA_024638545.1 Gammaproteobacteria bacterium | reverse complement strand
GGCAGTAGCCTAAGACGGGGAAAATCGCCAACAGAGCCCAGCCCTTGGCCCAGCCGATACTGGATTTTATAATGCTAGTCAAACCGAGATTCGCATTCAAATGACCCACAACAAGCACCACCAGCATGGAGAGGATGCCAATTAGCCATAGAAACAGTAGTGGGTGAACCGGTTTCAACGGTTGCGGCACTGTAGTTACGGCTTGCCGAATTAGAAATAGAATCAACAGCCACCCCATCGCTGGTGCAACCAGGTAGAGTGCACCAAACAGGTAGAAAACAAATGTCAGGTTAATTGCACTGACAACTGTTTTTTCCTCTAGGCTGATCGCTGGTATTCGATTCGTAGACATATCAGGAAAATTCCAGTGATGTACAGGATGCTGCCCAGGATAGCGCCGGCAATAACTACCAACTTATACAACCTGACCGGCCCGGCCGGTAGGCCGGGTTCGGTGAGTAACTGGGTCAGCGGATAAGTGGCATAGACATCAAGTTTACCGGTGTCAATTTTTGCAATTGCCGAGCTGAATATTGCTTCAGCAATCTGGTGGTCCCGTTTCAGATCAGCCAGTCTGGCGGCGTCCTGACTGTGCTTGGAGAGCCGGATTTCAAATTCCTTAAGTTTTTCCTGTAAAGCCGATGCCTGATTATCCAGGCCCTTGCGGTTGGCTACTGTCCGGATGAAATGTTCCACTGATGGGCGGGCCTCCTGACGCAAAAGCGGCAGAATCTGTCCTGAATCCAGTCGATTTAAGTGCCTGGTGCGTGAGGTAACCCGGGTACGTAACTCAGCCGTCAGCGCGTCAGCTTCCTTCTGTAACTTCTGCATTTTTGGGTGACTGCCCGCAAGCTTCATCTGCTTGGCCGCAATCTCAGTATCCAGTTCGGCTTGCTTGGCGAGCATTGCATTAATGCCCTGATCTGATTGCAGCATCAGTATTTCACTTGCCTGCTCCGGTGTGATGGCGATGGCCGACATTATTGAGCTGGTG
>JAHEKD010000318.1:0-3221 GCA_024638545.1 Gammaproteobacteria bacterium | reverse complement strand
CGGAAGTATTCGCTTTGGACATCGGCGTGCTTGAGACGAATGCGTTCCGTATTCAATGCCATTTCCTCAAACTGTTGGTCAGAAACCACCGAGCTGCCGGACTGATAGTCGAGTATGTTTTGGCGGGCCAAAATCAATGCCTGCTTGGCCCGGTCAAGCTGAACCGTCATTCCCTTCTGCTGGCGATCGAGTTCATCCTGCCTGAGTGTGTCCAGGGTCTGATGAAAAACAGTGTTGAAGGTCCGGGCTTTTTCCTGGGCTGACCTGGCACTGCTGCCGGTGATTGTAAAAACCATGGCCGAGGTCTGGTCGACCAGTTTAATTTTGGGATTGCCGAACTCAGCAGGTGACATGTCAAGACGTTCAGCTGCTTTATTTACTACTGCTGTGCTGAGCGCAATTTCCCGGTATGTTGTTTTTGGACTGACAGAAATATTGCCGTAGGCCGAGGCTGAATTGGATACGGCTTCACCTATATGTTCCAGGTTGATTGTTGATACTCTGCCACTGCCCGGCAGCAGCATAGTCCAGCTGCTTTTATAGGCCGGATGGCTCAATATGGCGTAAGCCGTCGCAGCGCCCGCAAACACCATCACGCCCATGACCATAAAAAAAGCGCCGCGTTTCAAGGCTTTAAATGCCAGCTGCATGAACACTAGAGCAGCCCGCCCGTGATAAAGATTGGCGCCAGAATTTCTGAGAAGCCGCGGGCCACATCGCGAAAATTGGTAAATTTAGAGTCATAGCAGGCAATGGCATCGTTTGGCATCAGATAGGGATTGACACCAGTATCCGCCGCATGGCCGAGCAGGTCGTCAATCTTGCGTTTAATAACCACCGGGTCCTGACCGCCGTGATCACGGGTGATCAGCACGACGCTGCGGGCTGCATTTGTCGACTGGGCGCCACCGATGCAATTCGCGGCCACGGCCGACTCGAGCAAGGTGACCCCGTAGGGTAACCGGGTCGCGTCATTGCCGATGGCAGAATTGGCATTGTCCATCGCCGGAGCGGTGAGGTTTGACATGAACACGCGCATTCCCGGGGGCGTGATCTGTGAGGTTCGAATCAGCCGAGCATCTTCATATCCGGTCGAGGCAACGATTATCTGATCCCCGGCCATCAGCGCAGGTGTGAAGGTCATGTCGCCACCCTCTAATAAGGCGCTAAGGTCAAGCCGGTAGGTTGTCCCCGCCCGTTGCAGATAGATTTCATCCAGTTTGGCGTCAGGACGGACACCACCCGTCGCTCTGAGGGCAGCCGTCAAATCCCTGCCCAGTTCATAATCACCGGCAGATTGGTCAATTGTTTGTTCCGGGGCGTCCAGTGGCCGCTGATTTACGGTGACCCGGCCCGGATTAAAGACCGCACCGCGTACGCTGACCTGTACCGGTGCCAGCCTGACAATGGATGCACTGACCTTGGCAAAGCCCTGATAGAGCCATTTATTGGTAACGAGGGTAGTTTCAAGCTGTTTGGTAACCTGAACACTGGTCAGGCCGGCAACATGAATACTGTCCATGAACGGCAACTCCAGCTGGCCCTGTGCGGTAATTGTGTAAAGTCCGTCTAATTCCTCTGTATCGACTACACTCAATTTCAATTCATCACCCGGGCAAATCAGCGTATCGGCCCGGTCGGCTGACATGACGGCGGCATGTTGCACTTGAATTTCCTGTTCTGCCACCGCTCGGTGGAAAGATTCTGATTGATTTTCGATCCCTTGCCCCACAATAGTAGGGGTGGTAGCGCAACCGGTCATTGCCAGTAACACAATACAGGTGATTAATAAAGCTGTAAAAATTTCAGTATTTGATTGATGAAACATAAGTACGACCCATTTAAGATTTTCATAATTATCGATATTATCATTATTAATATATTGATCAAGTTAATGAATCTTAATTTATGATAACAACTGTTACAAAAACAAATAAAACTATATATATCAATAAATTAAGTAACTTTAAAATTGATAATTTCAATTTTATTAGGTTTAACAATGTCAACCCAGGTAAAATTCGTCACCAAGGGCACAAGGGCAAAAGTATTATAATTATATGAAATATATAGAAAAATATTATTTTATAGAAATTTATGGCGTAAGCCACGCAGTACCAGGACGGGGTAACGTTAAATAATAATAATAATAATAATAATAATTATGGTTGACAGATATGATTAATATGATAATAATGCGATTTTTAACAACATATATGATAATTATGAAACATTCTCACAATTTAAAAAACGGATCGATTATCGAACTTAATCCGGTCGTGTCATTGATGGCCAGTGTTATGAGTCCAAGTCGGATACCTGCAAATCGCGGTCTAACTGAATTTTCAGATACGTCTAAAGACGTTCGACGTAATGCCAGGTCGCGAATTTTTGATTTGTTTGGCGTTAAGATTAAAAATGCAAGCAAACAGGACGTGATTGAGGTGATTACAGATCGAATCATAAAGCAGCGAAAATCAAGGGTCGCCTTTGTTAATGCTGACTGTGTTAATCAATATTATACGGATGATGATTACAAAAACGTTCTTAATGAATTTCAACTGGTCCTGGCTGACGGCGTCGGGGTAAGGCTGGCTGCAAAATTTCAGGGGGTCAGGCTAAAGGATAACGTCAACGGCACCGATTTATTCCCCGGCCTGTTAAAACGATTAGCCGAACAGGGAAAATCTGTGTTCTTTTTCGGGGCAGCGCCCGGTGTTGCCGCTAAAATGTGTGAGCGCTTGTCAGAACAATTTCCCGGGCTGCGTATTGCCGGTCATCAAAATGGATATGATTTCGGTCTTGAGGATTCACGGATCATCGAACAGATCAATCAATCGGCTGCCGATGTGGTTTTTGTTGCACTTGGCGCCCCGAAACAGGAAAAATGGATCAACAGGCATCATGAAAATCTTAATGCTGGCATTCTCATTGGCGTCGGCGGCTTGTTCGACTTTTATTCAGGTAATGTTCGTCGCGCACCACTCTGGGTGCGCAAGGCCTCCTCAGAGTGGGTGTGGCGATTGATCATGCAGCCACGAGATAAGGCAAAACGTTATCTAATGGGTAATCCGTTATTTATCTACAGAGTCGTCAGACATCATTTGATCATTACTGCCGCACTCAGGTTCAGACCGGCAGTTGATAAGGCGATTGTCGCGACCGTGGACGTTGCACGGCAGACAATGATAACCCTTGGCATTCAGTCGAAACGTCTGCAG
>JAHEKD010000317.1 GCA_024638545.1 Gammaproteobacteria bacterium | reverse complement strand
TCCATCGATGCGCATTGTCTCGGATATAATTGGCTATACCGCGCAGAATATGCGCCGCTTCAACCCCATATCGATATCAGGCTATCACATGCAGGAGGCAGGCGCCACCTGCCTGCAGGAACTGGCCTACACTATAGCTGACGGCATCGAGTATGCCAGGGCGGCCGAAAAAAGCGGGTTTGAGATTGATGCGTTTGCACCCAGGCTGTCATTCTTTTTCGCAATTGGAATGAATTTTTTCATGGAAGTGGCAAAACTGCGGGCTGCACGCGTATTGTGGGCGACCTACATCAAGAAAATATTTAATCCTCAAAATAATAAATCGCTGATGTTACGCACACACTGCCAGACCTCCGGCGTCAGCCTGACCAGTAAGGATCCTTATAACAACATTATCAGAACAACCATTGAGGCCATGGCAGCGGTCCTGGGCGGCACTCAGTCACTGCATACCAATTCATTTGACGAGGCGCTGGCGCTACCGACAGACACCTCTGCTCGAATTGCACGAAACACGCAGCTTATAATACGGGATGAAACTGAAATCACCCGAGTTATTGATCCGCTCGGTGGATCTTATTATGTTGAAAGCCTGACCCAGAGCCTCATCAATGAGGCAAGCGCTATTATTGATGAAATAGAGGAAATGGGCGGAATGGCCGAAGCAGTCGCCAGCGGTATACCTAAACTGAAAATTGAAGAATCTGCGGCACGCAGACAATCGCGTGTTGATCGTGGTAAGGATATCATTGTCGGGGTGAACAAATTTGAAGCGCCGGATGATGCCGAAGTCGATGTGTTGGTGATTGACAATACCGAGGTACGCGAAAAGCAGATCGCCCGGATTCGAAGAGTACAGGCGGAGCGCGATCCACAGGCTGTTGCCCGCACACTTGAAAAGTTGAAAAATGCCTGCAAGGATGAATCAGTCAATATTTTATCTGTAGCGATCGAGGCGGCGCGTGCACGCGCGACACTGGGCGAAATCTCCGACACGCTGGAAAGTGTCTATGGACGCCACCAGGCCCAATCACAAACGATCAGCGGAGTCTATGGAGCGGATTTTTCTTCAGATGAGCAATACGGCATGCTCCAGCAGTCAATCGAGCGCTTTGCCGGCAAACACGGCAGACGCCCGCGAATACTGGTTGCAAAACTTGGGCAGGATGGGCATGATCGCGGCGCAAAAATAATTGCAACAGCGCTGGCCGATATCGGGTTCGATGTGGATATCAGTCCGCTTTTTCAAACCCCGGATGAAATCGTCCAACAGGCAATTGATAATGATGTACATATCATCGGTATATCCACCCAGGCTGGTGGTCACAATACCCTTGTACCGCGGGTAATTGAGTTATTAAAATCACATCACGCAGACGATATACGCGTCATATGCGGCGGCGTGATTCCGCCCCGGGATTATGATTCCCTGTACGACGCCGGCGTGTCTGAAATATTTGGCCCCGGCAGCCACATCCCGGATGCTGCGGAAAAATTATTGAAACTAATCAGTTAATAGAGTTTGGGTACAGGATCCGGAACATGAGCAATATAATTCAACAGCTGGAAGAAAAACGAGCAAGGGCCCGACTCGGTGGCGGGCAAAAACGCATAGATGCACAGCACGCAAAGGGAAAATTAACGGCAAGAGAGCGTATCGAAATTCTGCTGGATAAGGACAGTTTCGAGGAGTGGGATGAATTTGTAGAGCATCGATGCCACGATTTTGGAATGCAGGACACAACAATTCCGGGTGATGGTGTAGTCACGGGCCATGGCACTATTAACGGCCGCCTGGTATTTATCTTCAGTCAGGATTTTACTGTTTTTGGCGGGTCATTATCCGAAGCGCATGCTGAAAAAATCTGCAAAATCATGGATCAGGCAATTAAAGTCGGGGCGCCAGTAATCGGTATAAACGATTCCGGCGGTGCGCGTATTCAGGAAGGAATTGCCTCGCTGGGTGGTTATGCCGAAGTCTTCCAGCGCAATGTCATGGCCTCAGGTGTTGTGCCGCAAATCTCACTGATCATGGGGCCGTGTGCCGGCGGTGCGGTGTATTCTCCAGCGATAACCGACTTTATCTTTATGGTTCAGGATAGCTCATACATGTTTGTCACTGGACCTAATGTCGTTAAAACAGTCACCCATGAGACTGTAACAGCTGAGGAACTCGGTGGCGCGAATACCCACGCTTCCAAGTCAGGTGTTGCCGATGGTGCTTTTGAAAATGATATCGAAATGCTGTTGATGGCGCGCAATTTTTTTGATTTCCTGCCCAGCAATAACAAGCAGCTGCCGCCAACGCGTCCATTTGATGATCCCGCAGAGCGTGAAATTCGGTCACTGGATACCCTGGTTCCTGACAATCCAAACCTGCCCTATGACATGCACGAAGTGATTGGGAAAATCGTTGACGAAAATCATTTCTTTGAAACCAAGGCGGCATTTGCCAAGAATATCATCACCGGTTTCTGTCGTATACAGGGTTCGACGGTGGGCATTGTTGCAAATCAGCCGATGGTGCTGGCGGGTTGTCTGGATATTGACGCATCGATGAAGGCAGCAAGGTTTATTCGATTTTGCGATGCGTTTAATATACCGATTCTTACCTTTGTGGATGTGCCTGGTTTTATGCCCGGCACCGATCAGGAATATGGCGGCATTATCAAGCATGGTGCGAAATTACTCTATGCCTATGCAGAATGCACGGTACCCAAAATAACCATCATTACACGTAAAGCCTACGGTGGTGCCTATGATGTAATGGCATCAAAGCATCTGCGGGGTGATATCAATTTCTGCTGGCCCAGTGCGGAAATTGCGGTCATGGGTCCCAAAGGCGCGGTAGAAATCATATTTCGTGAAGATACGGCTGATCCTGAAAAAATTGAACAGCGCACCCAGGAATACAGGAAAAAATTTGCCAATCCGTTTATTGCAGGCAGCAGAGGTTATGTTGACGACGTGATCCTGCCTCGCGAAACACGTTCACGTGTTTCGCGCTCGCTGAACATGTTAAAAAACAAGTCATTAACAAACCCGTGGCGAAAACACGGCAACCTTCCCCTGTAATCAATAATGGCTGAATAATTATGGGCTTATTCAAAAAAATCCTGATTGCCAACCGTGGCGAAATTGCCTGTCGCGCCATGCGCACTGCCAAACGACTCGGCATTAAAACAGTAGCGGTTTACTCAACCGCTGATGAAAAAGCGATGCATGTCAGGGTCGCCGATGAATCGGTCTGTATTGGCAATCCGCCACCAACAGAAAGCTATCTTGTCATCGACAAAATTATTGAGGCCTGCAAAAAAACAGGGGCGGATGCGGTTTATCCCGGTTACGGTTTCCTTTCCGAAAACGCAACCTTTGCCGAGCGACTCAAAACCGAGGGCATAGTTTTTATCGGCCCAAATACAGCGGCTATTGAAGCCATGGGTGATAAGATTACTTCAAAAAAAATTGCTGAAGATGCAGGCGTCAATGTTATTCCGGGCTATACCGGCGTGATAAAGGATGCCGATGAAGCCGTTAAAATTGCAAACGAAATCGGTTATCCGGTAATGCTGAAGGCCAGTGCCGGCGGTGGTGGCAAGGGCATGAGAGTGGCCCATAACGAGACGGAATGTGCTGATGGATTCAACCGCGCCGCCAGTGAAGCGTCCTCGAGTTTTGGGGATGACCGGGTATTTCTGGAGAAGTTTATCGTACAGCCCCGCCATATTGAAATCCAGGTTATCGCCGATCAGCATGGCAAAGTGCTCACTCTTAACGAACGCGAGTGTTCCATTCAGCGCCGCCATCAAAAAGTAGTTGAGGAAGCACCCTCTCCTTTTATCGATACAGCCACACGCACTGCGATGAGTGAACAGGCGGTAATGCTGGCTAAAGCGGTCGACTATGTTTCCGCCGGTACGGTGGAGCTGATTGTTGATAAAGACCGGAATTTTTATTTTCTGGAAATGAACACCCGGCTGCAGGTGGAACACCCGGTTACTGAGGCAATAACCGGTGTGGATTTAATCGAATGGATGATACTGGCAGCGGCCGGCGAGCGCCTCCCTGCTGAGCAGTCCGATATCGGCATCAATGGCTGGGCAATGGAAACCCGGGTTTATGCTGAAAATCCGGAACGTGAATTTATGCCCTCAATAGGCAGACTGGTTGATTATCGCGAGCCCCATCGTGTTGAAGGTGTGAGAGTAGATTCTGGTATTGATGAGG
>JAHEKD010000316.1 GCA_024638545.1 Gammaproteobacteria bacterium | reverse complement strand
GAGCCGAGGCGAGCTGCTGTGGGTTGATGTCGGGCTCGTCGCCGGCACGCCCCGCCTGCGCGTTGAAGAAGTGGCCGAGCATCGTTTCGAGCCTGGGGCCGATCGTGAACCCGCTCACGGACCCGTCGCCCTCATCGAAGATCTGCGCAATCATCGGGGACAGCGCGCGGCGGACCCGTTCCACCAGCATGTCCACGTCACGCGTGTGCTCTGCGCCATCCGCGAGCGCTTCGAGGATGGTGGCCAGGTCGCGGATGGAAAGCCGTTCGTGGAGCAGCCGTTGGAGGACCCGGTGCACGCCTCCGAGCGGCAGCTTTGACGGAATGAGATCGTCGACCAGCGCCGGTGCTCGGGTCTTCAGATGATCGAGCAGCTCCTGGCATTCCTGCCGACCCAGCAGATCCGCCGCATGGCTCTTGATCGTCTCCATGAGGTGGGTGGACAACACTGTCTGGGGTTCGACCACGCTGTATCCATTGGTCTCGGCTTCGATACGGCGCTCGGGTTGAATCCAGACCGCGGCCATCCCAAAGCTCGGGTCCACCGTCTGAATCCCGTCGAGCGACTCCTGGGTCCCGCTCGCGTTGAGCGCGAGCAGGTACTTGGGCATGATCTCGCCGCGAGCCACGCGCGCACCCCGCAGCTTGATTTCGTACGTTGTCGCGGCGAGCTGGATGTTGTCACGAATCCGAATCGGTGGCACCAGGATACCGAGATCGAGCGCGACCTGCTTACGCATCAGGGTGACCCGCTGCAGCAGATCGCCGTCCTGCTCCTCATCCACCAGCGGCACCAGCGCATACCCGATTTCCAGTTCGAGCGGATCGACCTGCCGTTTTCATAAGCGACAACATTACCAGATCCAGCGCCGGTAGCGTAGACGCGGCCGTTATCATGTACCAGCACACCCTCCGGTGCCCGTATACCTTGATTGAGCTCATCGACCAGCCTGGGAATTGTATCCTGCAACTCATAAATTGCAATTCGGTGGTTGTGCGTGTCGGCAACATAGATGCGTCCCAGACTGTCGACATCAACATCATGTGTACCATGTTGATGATCAGAACCAAAGGCAGATATATATTCAAGTGTCTCAGGATCAAGAATCACGACCTGATTATTGTTTACATCGCTGACATACAAATACTTTCCATCTGGGGATAGTTTAATATCGTGTGGATTCGACAGCCGTGTCTCGCTTTCCAGAATGTATGTAACAGTCGGCTCGGCGTCAGCGACGGATAAAAACATCGATCCCAGAATAATCGCTAATATTGATCTAATCATCATGACACCTTCATTAAATCTCCAAGTAAATTGTCAATCTCTATTTTATGACCTCGATTACTGGCTTAGTTTAACAGGCAGGTGGCGGATATTGACAGGGTGAAATGCTGAATTAAAACCTATCCGTCGAAATGATATAGACCAGAATTAACGTAAAACGGACTACTTACTTTCAGGCTTGGAGATTTCTGTTCAAGCTCGGCAACCAGATTATTGAGTCTTTTTTGCATTGACTGGCGAACCGTTCCCATGATCTGAGCCGGGTCGGGCTTATTATTATGATGGAGAAGATCATGAATGGCCACAGGATCGACAGTGCGTATATGTGCAGATCTGGAGCCGGCTGCCTGCGGTATATACTGATTCATGCAATCGCGAATACTGCCGCCGCAAAAATCGGCTCTAATACGTTTAAGATGTTCGGCAATACCCTCCTGCGAGATTGCCGGGTCAATAAATGCGCAGATTTTTAGCTTAAGCCAGCATTCATAAATACCGAAAATTCGTTTAACTAAGGCATAACCGCTGTCATCGGTGTTGCGTGCGCAAAGCCATTTTCGTATGGCGCGGATGAGTGCAATTTGATCGCCGCCCGCAAACGAGATGATGTCTGCCAGTTTTTTACGCGATTCTTCAACAATACCATCACGCAGCTGCACCAGATGGAAATCCGCTGGTGAATCGCCATTGCACATAATTTCACCATAATCCCGTTGGGCGAGCTGATGATAAATCATGTAGACCCGCCTGGCCGGACAATGACTCACCCATGGCTGCAGCTCCAGACGTTCCTCGATGTAGCGACATTCATCCAGCAGATTATCCTTTACATCTATCATGAAACGAAGTTTCCAGATGACAGGCGCTAACCATGATTGAAATCCGGCGCTAACGGCTGAACCTTTTATACAAGCATCGATGGCCATTTCAGCCGCACCGGAAAAAAGTGGTGAAATGCTGTTTCCGAACCAGCTGACCCGGCCTTCCGGGTGCAGCAACACACCCTGACCTGCCAGCGCCGCCTTGACCGAGTATTGCTTGCCCTGCCTTGATCGACCTGGAATTTGAGCGATTAAATTGTTGTTTAACCAAAATCGCTGCATGATCTTTCCCATACCGTTGACAATGCTGCCGGCAGCCCAGCAGGCAGCGTTTGGAGAGATCCTCGCGAGCACATATTTATCTATCATCCAGTCCGTAAAAAACTCAGGATGGTTTGGCAAAAAGAATGTTGCCATGTGATTACCTGCTACATTTTTTAATTGCTGACGCTCCGCATGCGGGAAATCAATATTGCATACTTTTGCCAGTCCCCGCACGCCTGGCACCCGATTTAGAAAAGGTATGTGTCGGAGCACGGGCAGGCCTTTTAAGAAAAATATTTCTGTTACAGGTGCAAGCATGCTCATTAACAGTGGTTTTGGTGTCGGTGTCTGAAAATAAGTACAATGATTCACGATTCATTCCTCTGATAAAAACTGCTCTTTGCAATATGGCTCAACCAGTTAGCGACATATCTTGATTACCAGGCACATGCTACCGTTTGAATACCCAGCTATTGCATAAAAATATGCGTCCGCAGGTTTAACTATTTGATACCTGCAGCAATGTTCCCTAAACTAGGCGCATTCAAACTTCAGAAATAGCCTCGAGCACTTGAATATGAGTCACAGAATAAAAGTTGAAAATCCACTTGTCATCCTCCACGGTGACGAAATGGCGCAGATCGCGTTTAAGCGAATTCTTGAACAATTTGTTAATAAAAGACTGGATATCAAGCTTATTGAAATAGATCTGACGGCGGAAAACCGATTACTTTCCAACGGGCAGGCGGTTGTTGATGCAATCAATGCGCTGAAAAAAAATGGCGTTGGCGTCAAAAATGCCGGCATGACCGTTAACCGCCAGCAGCTTGACGATCTGCTCGCACGAAATCCGTCCGTCAAGGAGGATGAACTGAACAAACTCGCAACAAAATCGCCAAATGGTGCAATTAGAAAAGGCATAGGGGGCAACATCACCCGGGAAGACATCGAATTTCGGAATCTGGAAGTGAAGCGCCCGGGCTGGATCGGCAGGGATATTGAAGTTGACACCATGGAAAGCGGCGGCATAAAAAACAGTTTCAATGCGCTATCCAAAGCCACCGGTGTTGTCAAGGTGATCTTTGTCGGCTCAAGTGGTGACCCGCAGGAACTTCATCGGCGTTTTATTAAACGAGGTGATCCCTGGCTACTTGCGACAAACAGAATTTCTGATGTCAAAGACTGGGCACACCGTTTTTTTAAACGAGCAATTAGTGAAAAACGCGATATTTATCTCGGATTGAAAGATACCGTGATTGCCGGCTACGACGGCACGATGCGTGAGGCCATTGAGGATATTTACAAAAAAGACTATGAGGTTAGGGTAAAGGAACTCGGATTATCCTACCACTACGAACTCATTGACGCGCAGGCTGCACGCATTGTCGCAAGTCCGCCTGAACGAGCCCTGTGGGGGGTACCGGATAACAACACCGGCCGTAAGCTTTTCAAACTGGTCAGGGAATTGAAGAAACACGGTATACCAACACGCAAGTATCACGTCTCAATTTCACGCATGAGCGCTGGTGGTGGAGATCAATATGGCAGCTACAATGCACCTGCTGAAGAAGACGGTATCATCAAAGTAATTGTCGATGGTGAAGAGAAGCATGCCAGAGAAGTCAAACAGGGCGACCCCCTCTTGTTCATGACTAATGATTTACAGGCAATCACGGACTGGATTACACAGGTCTTTCGTGATGCCTCTATCAAGGACAAGGAAGTCTATTTTGGACTTAAACGTGAATATATGGAATATGATGAGGTTTTCAGCTATGCCATAAACGCAGTCCGCTCGCGATTAGTAAAAGCCGGTACTCCACCGCCATCTTTCATGATAATGCGCCCTTCCCGTC
>JAHEKD010000315.1:2193-4235 GCA_024638545.1 Gammaproteobacteria bacterium | reverse complement strand
GTAAAACAGCGCTACCAACCAGCTTTAAGCGGCCTGATGGCACAGTGGTTGACTTGCCGGACAGTGCGCTTAAACGCGAAGACGGAATCATACCTGACGAAGAAACAGTCTACTGGTGGATTGTGTGCGCATTCAGAAACTTTTTTAACAATGTCGAAAAAGATATTGAAGTGCAGGCGCACGGCGTTCGATCCTGCCGTGAGTTGCTGGTCTATTTGCTCAGGGAGATTGAAATACAGCGCCAGGCATTGGCCGATCATCCGGAAGCGGTAATGGACACGATGCTGACCCGGCTCATTAAAATGCAGATGGGGCTCAGCCCTTCACAGGGAATCGATCCGGCTCGTTTAAGCGATTTGCGTATTGCTGAAAATGTCATGGGCACAATCGTCGGTGCCATAGCCGGTCAGGAAGAGGCCACCTGCCGGATCATAGATTCCATGATACGCCTGAAGGAGGGTGAATTTCTGCCGTCGTCCGATTATAGCCCGGAACCCGGGCAGCGGGCAGGCAGCTTCGAGGAGGCCCGTGGCCTGGCCTTGAACATTATGAACGGGCGAGATGCACAGGATAGTCGAAAGGAACTTGTAAAATACGTCTTTGAAGCCCTCAGGCTTCAGCCGCAGGGTGAAGTGCTGCTCAGGCTGTGTACAAAAGATGGCAGCGTAATTGACAACTCTCGTCCCCTGGCAGCCGGAACGCTTGTGTTTGCAGCACACGGCTCAGCGATGCAGGATGTAGATCAGGCGGGTGCCTTTATTGTTGGACGCAACCCGGATGCCTATCTTCACTATGGTTACGATCGTCACAAATGCCTGGGCCAGTACGTTTCACCCGTCATCCTATGTGAAGCGCTGGTGTCAATTTTATGCCTGCAGAATATCCGAAGGCCCAGCCCGGAAGCCGGTCAGGCAGAGTTTCCGTTTGAACGTCGGTTCGGGCGATTCCAGCTCGACGACAACAACCTCTATGCCAGGTCATTCGTGCTTGAATTTGATGATGACGGGGATACTCAAACTTATTATTCAAGGGAGGATAAATGAAAAAAAATAACATGAGATCACCAGCAGTTCGAATACTGTCAGGATTAGTTTTTAATGTTGCCCTTTTACTGGTATGTGTTGATATTAAAGCACAGATGCTTCAGGCTGTGGATGTTTCTCCGCCTGAGACCTATGCCTCGGATAAGTGGCTGATGACGGATGCCGATGACTGGACAGCGGAGTCATTACGCCGAGAAAGAGAACTGCGCGCCTATTTATTTGATAATGATCCCGAGCGGGCAAAGCAATACGGATTCCGGGAAGGACACAATCCAAATCTGGCCTGGAACTGGTTCACCCAGCACCCCATTGGTTATGGCGGGGTACCCAACGTTTTGTTACAGACAATATTTTCACTCGATCCCGAATCTGAAAACGATCCAAACTTAAAGAAAATCGCCCACATATGGAAAAAAAGATCGGTTATTGCAGATGAAGCAGACAAAGTCGTCTATACCCTTGACCATCTTGGGTTTGGCCCGCATCCTGAAGACTATTTCGACGGCATTGCCAAAGCGCCCGCTGAGCGCAGTCATCGCCTGCCAAACGGTCTCGTATACGACCCCGAGGTAGAGCCCAGGGATAAATCTTTTATCGACTCTCGACTGAGAATAATGCGTGACGGCCTGATTGGCGGCCTGCTCAGGCGAGCGAATCCTGATTACCACCCCAAGCTGGCTGAAATTGCCGTGCTTGCACGCGGCAAAATACGCAATAAGCTACACGGTGGTGCAATTGATTATGACACCCAGGCTGACCTCATGCAGGAACCGCCGCCTGTTGACGCGGTATTTTTTGCCTGTTCAGGCTGTCATCAGGGCCGGGTGATTGTCGATGGCGAGATGGATGCAGATGGTAATATTGTTAATACTGGCCGGATGAAATTCCTGCCGGGCATGCCCAACACAGAGATCGAGGCACAATATTATTCACAGTTATTGATGGAAACCGGTCTGGCAATGATAGAATCGGGTTTTTCTGCCGAGGCAGATGCCCTGC
>JAHEKD010000315.1:0-2160 GCA_024638545.1 Gammaproteobacteria bacterium | reverse complement strand
ATTGATCCCGAGACGGTTAAAACCATTTATGGACCAGACCCGCAGCAGGTCAAGCGTGCGAAACTGCAAACCTACTGGGTGGCGAAAGATTTTCCAACCTATATTGGCGACCTAATCGGTGTTGCGATAAAAACCCAGTATATCTATCTGCAGGTGGGAAAGCGGTTTGCCTATAATCCGAACAATCCTCATAAACAATACCCGCAGCAAAATGTACCCGATGTCTTTACCAATCGAGTCGGGCAGATGGATGCCTTTGGCATAGCGTCTGGTCTCGTCTCCCTGCATACGCTGCGAGCCGATAACAGTTACATGAAATTCATGTACCGGAACAACCCCGAAAATCCGATATTTTCCGGCATTGACACGGTGCCCGGATTCAGTGGACCGGCGGAGCTGGGTCAGGCCGGTAAGCGCATTCGGGATAACCTCGCTGCCTGGGCGCCGCCCGTTCCGGCACCCATTGACATTAAAAGCCTTAGCTGGTCCGGTCATCGTAAACTGGCTAACTGGGACGGGAATCAGGGCGCATCCGCACGCACGCTTGCTTCAGGCACATCGGCGACGGGCGATCCCATGAAAGTAAATGTCAGAATACACGAGCCCTTGAATCCGTTAATTGAAAATATGCCACCACCGCCATACCCGTTCGATATCGATGTTCAAAGAGCGAGAAAGGGCATGAAGATTTTTCAGGGCGAACATCTAGCAGAACAAGAAACCTGTAACGGCTGCCATCAGCCGAATAAGGAGTGGATCATACCTGTCACCAAACTCGGTGTGGATGCAAACAGAACGCTGGTGAACACCGATGTGTCGCGCTACGGTCTCGCTGATCTGGTGATGGAAGCGTGTCAGATATTTATTCGAAAGAACCCTGGCAACGACTGGTGCCTGCCCAGGGATGACAGCGGCAGGGTGATTGAAGACTGGGAAAAGTCAAATGATGACTATTTTAAGGATACGCCCGGGCGTATACGGGAAGGTAAAAATGGATTCAAGGTTGACATGCTTCACGGAATTTGGGCGCGCTCACCCTTCTTGCATAATGGTTCCGTGCCCACTTTAATGCACATGATCTGTCCGGATGCCCGTCCATCAAAGTTCAAGCGAGGCATATTGTTTTATGATGAAGATATGGTTGGTTTCGAATGGGCGGTCGAACCCCGGCAGCGTTACAGTGAATATGATGTCCAGCAGGTAAAAACCTATGACACCAGCGAATTCAGCCGATCCAATAAGGGGCACACGTTTGGAAGCAGCTTATGTCCGGATTTATCCGGACTCGATCCGGTCGATGACCGCGAGGAAATCACGGCTCGTATCTTGTCATCGCGGGCGGGTGATTTGCTTGAATACCTGAAAACGTTATAAATACAAATACCAGGGAATTTGGATTAAAAAATCATGGCGGACAATCAAGAAATTGTGAGCGTGAGGTCGGGTTTACGGAGTGAGATAAATAGATGAAGTAGCGTTTTTGAGTCAAATATTATAAATCAGAGGCAGATTTGATGGAGTTAACTATGAAACTAACCAATACAATCCGAGCTTGGTGTATCTACCTTGCGCTGACGTTAACTTCAACCGCGTGTCTTGCAAATGGCTATCATTTTCTTCACCAAAGTGCGGAAGGGACGGGCACGTCTTATGCCACCAACGGCACGGCAGCAAATGATATCAGCAGCATGTTTTCAAACCCGGCATCGATTATTCGCTTTGACGGCACGCGCCTGTCGGCAGGTGCGGTCATTGATCTGCCGGACTCAAAGCTCAAGAATGTAACCGCAACCGCACCGTTTAGTAACGGCACCGTGCCCGTCAGCGGTTTCCCGCAAGAACCTTCACAGCCGCTGGATACGGCATACGGTGCGGCTACCTATTTCACCCATGAAATCAGGCCAGGGCTTGTGGTCGGCGCCAGCATTACGGCGCCTTACGCATACAAATCAGACTATCCGGAAACCGCCGAGTCCCGATATACCGCAACCGGCACCTCGCTTCGCGCGATTAATTTCAGCCCGACGCTCGCCTACCGCATCAATGAAAAGTGGGCGATCGGCGGCAGTGTCAACTACCAGCATTACGACGCGGAACTGGGCACCGCGGTGTCTACTTCCGTTACCAATCCCTCAGTTGCAACTGATATTCAAAGCATCA
>JAHEKD010000314.1 GCA_024638545.1 Gammaproteobacteria bacterium | reverse complement strand
TCGAAAACCTGATCAAGCCAGTACGTTACGTTCCGGAATCCAAAAGCATTAAAGATCTGCTAATCAATTTTCGCCTTGACGGTGATATCATGGCCGTGGTGGTAGATGAATTCGGTGGCGCGGAGGGGGTGGTGTTCATGGAAGACATCATGGAGGAGGTTGTTCTGGATATAGGCGACGAATATGACTCGGAAAAACAGCAGTCTGAAAAAATTGTGAAAAATGCCGAGCGGGATTTCACGGTTGACTGCAGGATAGATCTGGATGATCTTGTTAACCGGCTGAAAATTGACATGGGCAATCACTATAAAAGTGCCACCCTGTCAGGCTACCTGCTTGAGCATTTACACCTGATTCCCGATACCGGCCAGCATTTTGAGATTCAGGGGATTAAATACACAATCGTCAAAAGCACTCCACAAACAATCGACGTGGTAAGAATGCACTGGTAGCGTTGTGAAACAACAGCAAGCACCTGATCATCGACACTGGCGTGTTTAGTCTGCGCTTCCTGCAGATTACTCAGATACGCTCATTTTTTTTTAAAAAGCGTCTGGCCTGCTCTTCCATGGAATTGTCTCCGTTGTGCGCGGCCAGTATAAAGGCCTGTGTCATAAAAAAACAGGCTTCATCGATTTCCGAAGATTCAGAATAAATTTCTGCTGCGCGAAAATAAATATTCGCTTTTTCGAATGGATCGTCTGTTTCAGTGAGCTGGCGATCCAGTGCTTTAATCAGACTGTCCCGACTCGAAGTCATCTGAATTATCGCATCAACTGGCGAGCGACCCAGTCGTGAAAACAGTGTGTTGAGATATCCATGGTGGGTGAAAACACGCCACCATCAAAGTCCGGTGCATAGCGGCCTTTTTGCATGCCTTCAACCGCAAACACGTCTTCATTAAAGACTTCTGTCCACATGGCAGCGCGTTTTTCCCTTAAATCGGCCCATTTCGCTTCTGTCATCTCTGGTGTTGCATAGTATATTTCCACGCGCTCATCTGTTTCATCGACTGAAACGGGTGTGATGTGGATGACAAAAAAATGGTCCTTTTGAAAGCCAAGCTGAATATTCGGAAAAAGCGCAATGTATTCGGCGGCCGTATTCCATTTTTCAGACAGATTTGGAAAACTGTCGAATTTTCTGCCAGAGTCATCAAGTTTTGGATTGAATACCAGCGAACCCTGTCCGGAATACAGTTGTGGCTCAACAATATTGTAGTGGTCCTGTAACCTTGAGTAACTGTTCAGCCCCGGATGAACCCAGGGTAAATGATAGCTTTCGCAGGTATTTTCTATGGGTAACTTCCAATTGCTTTTGACGGTGATGGAAATTGAGGAATCCGGGCCGCCATGGTAGATTTTCTGATCCTTGAAGTCACTGATTCTTTGCTGCAATTTTTTAGTATAGTCGTCAAAATCAGGCGCATCGCCAGAGAGATTAACAAACACCATGTCAAGCCAGACGTGAGTGCGAACTTCAAACAAACCCGTGTTTTTACGATCTATCGAGGCATGCTTGTTATGGCCAGGGCCACCAACATGGGGTGTGGCAAACAGCTCACCATTTAATTTGTAACACCAGGAATGATAGGGACAGCGAATAACGCCAACGATATTCTGAGGGTTATCGATTAATTTCATACCCCGGTGGCGGCAGACATTATTGAACACTCTGACAGTATTGTCTTTGTCCCGGGTGATAAGCAATGGTATGCCGGCAAAATCAACCGGTGCAACATCGCCTGGATTCGGGACATCGTTGCCAAACCCCAGGCAAAACCAGTTAGGATAGAACACCTTTTTTATTTCAGTCTTAAAAAAATCATGATCAATGTAGCTTTCGTTTGGCAAGCCATTGGCCTGACTGATGGGTTGGGTGACGTTTTCTAGTGGCTGAATGCGTGCTTGCATTGATTATTCCTCTTCTTGCATTTTTAATAAATACACCGTTATCCGAGTAAGTTACTCTTGTGTTGGTACATTTGCAAGCGTGAAAAAATCAATTCTTGATTGAGAAATAGTCAATCAAATTATGTTTGATCAGATAACCACTTTACAAAAGTACTGGCTGCAAAATTCATCACCTTGTTCTTTTCCCAGTATAGATAATAGGACCCGGGTGAAAGATATGATTGATCAATAAGGCGCTTTAATTTGCCTTCTTTTATTAATGGCTGGACCAGCCTGTCCCAGCCAAGCAGTATACCCTGATCGTCTCTTGCGGCCTGCAACGCGATGATATAGTTATTGTATGAATTTAACTCCCTGATGGGCGTTTGAACATTAAAATGCCGGAACCATGATCGCCAGTCAGTCCAGCTTTTATCGTTATGTGTCAGCTGCAGTAAGGGTAATTCAGCTATTTGCGCCGGCTCTGTGAGGTGGCCATATTTTTTTGCCAGATCAGGACTGCAAACAGGATAAATTTCGTCTCTGAATAATAAGATGACATTGTCGCTGACCTTCCTGAGGGATTCATATCGGATATTTAAATCCACGCTATCATTAACGGCCTGCGTGGTGTCATCAGATAAAATATGGTTGATGCGTATTTCCGGGTGCTGTTTCCAGAACAGACTTAACCTTGGCATTAACCAAAGCGAGGAAAAAGCGGTGGTGGACCCCAGTGAAAAGCTTAAATCATCTGAATCCGATATGAGATTGCTGATTGTTGCGCTAATGCCTGAAAACGATTCCCTGAGTGAATCATGCAGCGCTCTGGCATGCCGGTTACAGTGTATCCTTTTATGATTTCTAACCAGCAATTGAACGCCAATTTCAGCCTCAAGCAGCTTGATCTGACGGCTGACCGCACCCGTGGTTACTCCTAATTCAATGGCGGCCTGTGTCAGGCTTTGATGTCTGGCAACGGCTTCAAATGTCGCCAGCGCATTTAATGACGGTAAATTATAGAACTGGCGTGACACGAAATAAAATGCAGTTGAAACGGTCTTGAATGATAGCATGCACGCCTATCGATAAATAACCGTTGGTTGAGAAAAATGCCATACTGACCGCGTGCGATCAGCATTTTAGCCACTGTTAAAAAACTGTTGTTGAAAATATTCTACCTGGAAACGGATTTGAGTACCAATGTCGATTTTTTACCTTTTTTGTTACGTACTATCTTTACGGGGTAGTGGGTATCATCGGCCAGCCAGACATAATAGAATCGATTATCTTTGCCCTGACGTTTGAGTGTGATTTTAGTTGAATCAAAATCACCTGCAGGGGTGCTTATTTTCTGTCTTTCAGGTTTAAGCACTTCGTAAGCGCGATAGCCTTTGCCGGTGTTGATTTGATAAACCTTGTTTTCGATCGAACCCAGATCTTCAAGCAAAAACGCAAACGGAAAACTGCCCAGGTCATAGGTGTTTTTTCGTAGTGTTTCAGTCTCTCCGCCGCTGTAGACTACAGTGTTATTTTGATGATTAAATACGGCTTTTCGATCATAGGGTTTGTGATTTTTTCTAACTGCATGAAAACTTAATGAAATCATTTTATTATCTTGCACCTTGAAAACCGACTTCTCATCGACTTCACCACTATAGAGTAGTCTTGCCGCACTATTCGGCTTGATTACCGAGTCAGCGATATAGGTATCGTCCATGAATCTTAATCGTTTTTCAACTTTACCAAGGGGTATGGACGCCAGCGTGAATTCATATTCGAGAACTAATGACTTTGGTAGTGTAACCTGCGCAACACATGTGACAGTTGAAAAAACGCCCGCTGCCAGTAGCAGTGTACAAGTTAAGTGACGTATCGTAATCATGTGACAAGTCTAAAGTGAATGCTTTAATGCTGACTGAATCGCCGGGACTGAAATTCAGAGTCTATAAATTGTGTTATGGCAAGCGGATAGATGACATGTTCGATTTTATGCACTTTTTGCTGTATTGTGTTTTCATCATCGTTTGCATCAATCTCAAACGCTTTTTGAATAATAATCTTACCGCTATCGAGATCTGGCGTGACAACATGAACTGTCGCGCCATGTTCCTTGTCACCCGCAGCAAGGACGCGCTTATGTGTGTTTAATCCCTTGTATTTTGGCAGAAGTGAAGGATGTATGTTTAAGATTTTGCCTTTGTAGCGGCTGATGAAAACTTCGCTGAGAATACGCATGAATCCTGCAAGGATAATCAGGTCAGGCTTTTTGTCCGCCAGTATCTCAAGCAAGGCGTTTTCAAAATCGGCTTTGTCAGCAAACTCAGTGTGCGCCACACAGTAGAATGGAATA
>JAHEKD010000313.1 GCA_024638545.1 Gammaproteobacteria bacterium | reverse complement strand
GGGCACGTAAACAAAGGAACCGTCGCTAAAGACGGCAGAGTTAAGCGCGGCGTAAAAATTATCGCCCTGGGGCACGACAGAGCCCAGGTACTTTCTGATCAGCGCAGGATGCTCTTTCACGGCTTCTGAGAACGAGCAAAATATAACGCCTGCTTTTGCCAGCGTGTCTTTGAAGGTGGTCGCAACAGAGACACTGTCAAAAACTGCGTCAACGGCCACCCCGGCGAGCATCATTTGCTCGTGCAGGGGTATGCCCAGCTTGTTATAGGTATCCAGGAGCTTGGGATCGACTTCGTCCAGGCTTTTGGGTCCATCCTCGTTAGTCTTTGGCGCTGAATAATAGCTGATCGCCTGAAAATCCGGTTTTTGGTAACTGACGTGAGCCCAGTCCGGCTCGCTCATATTAAGCCAGTTACGGTACGCGTCCAGCCGCCAGTCAAGCATGAACTGGGGTTCATCCTTTTTTGCTGACAGCGCCCGTATAACCTCCTCATCCAGACCGGGTGGTAAGGTATCAGATTCTATATCCGTGTAAAAACCTTCCTTATATTCACGCCCCAAACGAGCATCCAATTCTGCTGTTGATCCCATAATTAATCTCTATATTTCTAGCGCGACGCGCTGGTTTGAAACTGCTTTATTCATCATTAGTTCCTGACGTTCAATAACTTCTATCACAGAGGGCCACCGAACCAGTTCATCCAGACTGATGTCATCCAGGAATTCATATAGCTGCTTCGATAATCGATCCCATAAACCGTGCGTCAGGCAGCGCTGTCCTCCCGAGCAATTTTTCATGCCTCCGCATTGCGTTGCATCGACGTTCTCATTCACAGCATGAACGACCTGGGCGACTGTAATTGATTCGGCGGGACGGGCAAGTTTATACCCACCACCGGGACCGCGCAATCCAATCACAAGGCCTGCCTGACGCAATTGTGCAAACAGCTGCTCAAGGTAAGAAAGTGATAAATTTTGATTATCAGCAATCTGATTGAGCGAGACTGGTCCTGATTGCTGATGCGCAGTGATGTCAACCATCGCTGTCACTGCATAACGGCCACGAGTTGTTAGTAACATGACAGTTTCCACATATTAATTACACACTTATTTACTAGGTAATAAGGATAATATTACCCAGTAAATAAGTCAACAATTGAAACAGCGATTTACGTGAAAAAATTGATCTATCAAAAACAAAAAAAACAGGCAGCGGTAAACCGCATACCTGCTTTTTAACGGAGGAAAAACTCTATCTGGATGCGTTTAGTACACCGGCAACCTGTACGGGTGTTTGAACAGTACCCTGACTGCATTCTCCGGCACCGTTTGCCTCACCATTTATAGTATCGCCGACAATTCGGGCATTGACGTTAACCCTGCCTGTGCAGGTAATGTCATTAGAGGTTTCGTTAACATTGACCACTGCCGTGACCGTATCAGTATCCAGACTGCCTGTATATGAACGGCCTTCAACTGTCACAGTGGTGTTACCGTTTCTTTCAATGACTATCGTAACCGGCGTCGAATCAGTATCACTTAATCCTAATGCCGGTGCTGTGTAAGTCCCTTCAAGCCTGCCTCTATATGTGCCGGCATACTGGGCACCTATATTCTCGGGAGAAGTGGGATTAGTATCTGTCACCTGTGCGTTGGAACCAGAACTGCTTCCCCCGCTATCACAGCCTGTGAGTATTAGCACCAGCGTGGCAAGCACGAATTTTTTCATAAACTTCATCCATAACAATTATTTAAAATTACTATATTATAAGTTTATTTAAATAAACATTGCAACCCCTTGATTTTATGTTTTGATTGTAGTAGACACGTTTTAATACCAGAGTCCGTTTATTCGCCATCTGGGCCGTGTATGAACTTGATGAAACAGCCTGGTCGGGAATATCTGTGCGGGATTTTCCAGTTTTTTGGCGAATGCAGGCATTGATAAAGCACTCCCCTCCCCTTCCAGAGCAAGCAGGCGTTCTACACGATCCTGCGTTTCCGGATGCGTTCGCAGCAGTGAGGGTTGATCCTGCTTGCGACCGGGCAGCATGATTTTCTCCATCAAACCGCCGTGATATTTTTCCAGTTTAATGAGAGCTGATGCCAGTCCCCGGGCGTCCTGTGTCAATTCAAACGCGCCCAGATCTGCATCGTATTCGCGTGTGCGCGATAAACCCAGCTGCAAAAGCGCGCTCAGAATCGGTGCAATAATCAGTAGTAATAGCCCCAGAAAGGGTATATCTTCACCCCCGAACATGTATATGCCAACGCCGAAGATAAACATAATCTGGCCTGCAGTGGAAATGAAACTGGTTAATCTGCTGAACAGGTCTGCCACACCCATTACCCACATATCATTATTGCGGACATGCGCAATCTCGTGTGCCAGCACGCCGGTAATTTCCCGCAGCGTCAAGGCCCGCAGCAAGCCATCAGATACAACCACATAGGAATTTTCTTTACGACCCGTCGCAAAAGCGTTCATGATCTTACTGGGCAGGTAGAACAGCACGGGCGTGGCCGGTAGACCGGCTCGTCTTGACAGCTCATTGATGATCCGATAGAGGTCCGGGGCCTGTTCTGGTCGTATAGGTTTGGCACCGTACATTCTGGTCAGCATTGCTGGCGTGATTCTTGAAGCATTGATCATGAATGAGAGCCCGACGGCGACTGTTATGATCAATCCCGTTAACCCGAAAAACAGCCAGCCAATGGTACCCAGTATAAACGCCATTCCTGCAATCAATAAGATCGACTGCAGCATATTCATCGCGTTATGTCGTTTTAACTCGGCCATCGTGAAATCCGGTAATGATTATCTTAAATTATTATTGTCATTATAAATTGCTGAACGTAAAGAGCTTGTGAACACATTCTGAGGAGATAGCGGACAGCGGTCAGATCAACGTACCTAGCGCCGCTGCGTGGGTGCAGTTGTGGGATTTACTTCACTCAGGCATGATTGGAATGCACATACATTTAGCATGTAATACGGCAAATTAAATAAATGTGATCAGTGTAGACGATTTGCAGCGCATAAGCTATTTTATGCTTATCCCAACTGATCTGGGCATGATATAGTCCTTGGCTGTATGTTTGAGACTGCGATTAGCGAATGATTAGTTAATTGCAGCCGGTGTACCTGCAACATGAAGCGTAATGGATCAGGCTTTGGCGGCTTCTCTACAATAAACCAGATAGCTGGCCGCTTCGGCTGCAAACTTAGATTTGCACAAACTGTAAAATTTAGCCAGGGCAGAACCCAGGCCGCTATAAAGACCTGAAGGCTATTGATTGAATAATGCGACTATCATCACGAAAATTCCTCGATAACCCACGTAAAGCAATCACCCTGATGGGCATGTCGGGCGTGGGTAAAACCACGCTGGCACATAAACTGCCCCGCAGTCACTGGTTTCATTATTCCGGTGACTATCGTATCGGCTCCAGATACTTGTCTGAACCTATTATTGATAATCTTAAAAAGCAGGCCATGAAGGTCCAGTTTTTGCGCGAGTTACTCATGAATGACTCCATCTATATTGGTAACAATATTTCATTCAACAACCTGGCGATCATTTCAACATACTTAGGCAAGCTGGGTGATACCCGTCTCGGGGGAATACCGCTTGAAGAATTTAAATACCGTCAGGATCTGCACAGAAACGCTGAAATAGCGGCCATGTATGATGTCAGTACATTTATAGATAAAGCCAGCAGTATTTATGGTTATCCACATTTCATTAACGATGCCGGTGGCAGCATCTGTGAGTTAAACGATGAAATGGTGATAAAACACATTGCTGATCATACTTTGATTTTCTACATCGAAGCTGACCAGAGTCTTGAAAAAACTCTGATCGAGCGCGCGATTGTAGATCCCAAACCTATTTATTACCAGGAGTCCTTTCTGGACTCACACCTTGAAGAATTCCTCAGGCTTCATGGTCTCAAAAGTGTTAATCAAATTGACCCGGACAAGTTTGTGCAGTGGATTTTCCCCAAAACCATCAACCACCGCAAACCGCTTTACAAGGCTATTGCCGATAATTATGGTTATACACTCAGCGCGCATGCGATCAGTGAGGTAACAACTGAGAAGGATGTTCTGACTCTGCTGGCAGATACAATCAGAAAGGCGGAGTCTTAAGTCCCGTGCCGCTTGTTGCCCACAATTCATTACCGACGTTTGATAAGCTTAAACAGGACGGCTTTGATATCTTAAAGGTCGACCACGCGCTTCAC
>JAHEKD010000312.1:1790-4254 GCA_024638545.1 Gammaproteobacteria bacterium | reverse complement strand
TTAAGATAAAGTAACACAATGCGTTCGTGCAGATTTACAGGTCATTTAGTGTCTGGGGCAACCCAGTATTCATTGAATTATAAATCATATATTTTGGGTCTCAGGTTAACGCATAAAGCACAGCAGTTCCGGGCTAGCCCGTTGAAATTAATATTCATGGATTGGTCCAATTATTCGCTTTTATCCTCGATATCCGTAGTGGATTCGTCTTTCGTATCAATTTCCTCAATATGCTGTATTAAAACCTGTTGCACCCGGCGTAAAGAAATTTCCTTAACTGTCAGCCTGAATCCGTTTTCCTCAATTTGATCGTATAATTGGGGAATGCGACCCAGTCGTTTCATGAACAAACCGGATAAGGTATTTGCATCGACATCATCGTTGACCTGAAATGTGGTAATGCGCGCCACATCTGACAGCGGAGTAAGACCATGGGCAATCCAGTCATTACCGATACGTACCACAGGATATTCGGGCAGTTCAGCGTCAAGTTCGTCAGAAATCTCACCCACAATTTCTTCCAGCAAATCTTCCAGAGTGACAATGCCGGTAAACACGCCGTATTCATCAATAACACAGGCGATGTGTGTTTTATTTGTGCGCATTGCTTCAAAAACTTTTGAAACCGGAGAAATTTCAGGAATGACTAATGGGTCACGTAAATATTGCTTGAGGTGCTTCCAGGGTTCATTTTGCTCATCCAGCATGGCGTGATACAGGTCTTTTACCAGCAGTATGCCTACCAAATTATCCTGATCACCATCCACTACTGGCAGCCGGGAATGTTGCGTATTTTGCATAATTGTCTTGTGCTCATCGGCTGCACTCTTAAGGTCCAAAACGTCGACGTCGGGCCTGGGCACCATGATTCTCTCGACAGAGCGCTGGTCAAACTCAAACAGGTTATGCAACATCTCGGCTTTTTCATTTTCCATCCCGCCGTACTGGCTCGAGGTATTGATTAAACCTCGTAATTCTTCATCCGAAAGCACTTCCGCATGAGTTGCCGGTGTAATCCCCATCCAGCGCAATATCATGTTAGAGGCGTTATTAAGGCACCAGTTAAGCGGATATGATACGAGGTAAAACCAATGCAAAACATATGCAGTACCTACTGCAACTGGTTCTGCCTTACGGATGGCAAATGTCTTGGGCACCTGCTCGCCAATCACAATGTGCAGGGAAGAGAAAATCAGAAAGCCTAATAAAAACGAAATTGTGTGTAAAACCTGATCAGATAATCCTAGCTTATGAAATAAAGGTTCCAGTAGCGCAGCGACTGCAGGTTCGCCTACCCATCCAAGCCCAAGCGATGCCATAGTGATACCAAGTTGACAGGCAGCTAAATAATGCTCCAGATTATTTTGAATATTAACAGTCAGACGCGCAGATTTACTGCCTTGATCAGCTAGACTCTGGATTCGAAATTCACGAGCTTTTACCAGCGCAAATTCAGCAGCGACAAAAAAGCCATTCGCTACCAGTAAAAATATAATTAGAAACAGACTAAATAGAGAATTGTTCATTAAACCTGACCTGCATATGCGTTATTTGTTAAAACTTCCCATCAGCAGAAAGTTATCTGATCCATCACAAAACGAAAAACTGATTGCCACATGAAATCGGCCTGCTGATTCAGCAAAGCAAATTCATAAAAAATCGCGCTGTAAATCTGGCGCATCAACCGCCATCTACAGAGACAGAACAACTCCGGATGATATAAAAAAATTGTTATCCTTAAACAACGCCACAACACACAAGCCGTCGATTACTACTATGTCCTACACACTGGTAACATCGGGTAATCCGGTATCAATGTTAATCACACTAATTGTAAAAAATCCATTTATATTAACTGGGCTGGATTACACCTCATTTTTCAGCAGCTCAATGGCACGCTCGAGCACTTCAACAGATTCATCATGCTGTCCGGCATTGTGCAGTGTTTCACCTTCGTCCCTGAGCTGCCTTACGTTTTTTAGATTATCTTCATCAATAATTGTCTCTTCGTCCAGATCAGGTTTACTTGCAATCAGCTCATCCAGCTGACGGATAAGGTTAGGACAGTCATGTGACCAAACTGATATGGATACAAAAATCAATGCTGCAGCCGCAAGTTTGTAGATAGCCATTTAATAATCTCCAATTAGTGATGTACAAAAACAGTATACCAACTATTTAAACTGGCTGTAACAAATTTGGTATTGAAAAAATCGCTGGACGCATGTCCTGGATCCAGTCAACACAAGGCAAGCCGGGTATTTTTCAAATATTTGTTTACATATCGTGCAATGCAGTCACTTGAGCCTCGACCTTACTGAAAACCTGTAACATTCGATCACATTAATTATCATTGACAGTTTCACGGTTTATCTCTGAATAACGGAAAATCGACGGTAAAATAGCGGCTATATTTTCAAAGAGATTTTAATATGGAATATTTGCAGGATCTGATAACTGACCC
>JAHEKD010000312.1:0-1780 GCA_024638545.1 Gammaproteobacteria bacterium | reverse complement strand
CCTGGTTAGCACTGACAACCCTGGTCGCAATGGAGGTTGTCCTGGGCATTGATAATCTGATATTCATTTCGATTATCACTAATAAATTACCTGAGGCGCAGCGATCGCGGGCTCGCCGCATAGGTATCGGCGCTGCATTAATTTTACGCCTGGGCCTGCTTGGAACAATCGCAATCATTGTGAAGCTTACAGACCCGGTGCTGACCTTTTTCAATCAGGCATTCTCCTATAAAGACATGATACTGATTGCAGGTGGTTTTTTTCTACTGTGGAAAGCGACCAGGGAAATTCATCATAATGTTGATCCTGATCCCGGACCGGATCACTTGAACGCTGCAATTGCCAACAGAAGCATAATAGCTGCTATTGGCCAGATATTAATTCTGGATCTGGTTTTTTCTGTTGACAGCATTATTACCGCGGTGGGTATGACAGATCATTTGCCTATTATGGTGGTTGCCGTAATCATTGCGGTTTTAGTCATGCTTTTCGCTGCAGAACCGCTGGCAAACTTCATCAACGATAATCCTACTGTAATTATGCTGGCACTGGGATTTTTGCTGGTGATAGGCACCACCTTGATTGCCGAGGGTTTTGGGCTGCACATTCCTAAAGGATACATCTACACGGCGATGGCTTTTTCAGTTTTCATCGAGGCGTTGAACATGTTTGCGCGTCGTAACCGAAAAATAAACAGAGCTGTCAAATAGCTTGGGGGTGCGGGATAAATCCATGCTAATGCGCGTTTATAATGACACCACCGTCAACTTCTCGTTGACGGGCATTGTAATTACCTTCATACCATGTAACCTGCGATCCACCTTCAAAAGCGAGAATATGTGTTGCGATACGATCCAGAAACCAGCGATCATGGGATATGACTACGACAGATCCGGGGAAATTCAGCAGCGCTTCTTCCAGGGCGCGCAAGGTCTCTACATCCAGGTCATTGGTTGGTTCATCGAGTAGTAACAGATTTCCGCCACTTGCAAGCACCTTGGCGAGATGAACGCGGTTGCGCTCGCCGCCAGACAGTTCTTGTATTCGTTTTTGCTGATCCGTACCCTTGAAATTGAATTTTCCAACATAACGTCTCGACTGTATTTCATATCCGTTGATGTTCATTACATCCAGGCCGCCTGCTATTTCTTCCCAGACATTTTTTTGTCCGTCAAGTGAGTCGCGTGATTGATCGACATAAGCAACTTTTACTGTTTCACCGACTTTAAATTCGCCCGAAGTGGGTGTCTCTTCTCCGATCATCATTCGAAACAAGGTGGTTTTACCTGCACCGTTCGGCCCAATGACTCCCACTATGCCGCCAGGCGGCAAATTAAAACTTAAGTCTTCATAAAGCACCTTGTCGCCGTAATACTTGCTGATTTGCTTTGCCTCAATCACCACATCGCCTAGTCGCGGGCCCGGTGGAATATAAATCTCGCTGGTCTCTGCACGTTTTTGATAATCTGTCGATGTCAGCTCATCAAAGCGCCGCAAACGGGCTTTACTTTTTGCCTGGCGTCCTTTTGGATTTGAACGAACCCATTCCAGCTCCTGTTTCATGCTTTTTACGCGAGCCGCTTCCGTGTTCTGCTCTTGCTCTAGACGCTTTTCCTTTTGCTCAAGCCATGATGAATAGTTGCCTTCCCAGGGGATACCCTGCCCACGGTCAAGCTCTAAAATCCAGCCTGCAACATTGTCGAGAAAATATCGGTCATGTGTCACCGCCACGACAGTACCTTTAAATTCATGCAGGTAACGCTCTAACCAGGCAACAGAC
>JAHEKD010000004.1:15678-17240 GCA_024638545.1 Gammaproteobacteria bacterium | reverse complement strand
CCGACATAAGTCACTCTAAGCGCGCGAACCGGGTGACCGTTAACCTCTATCTGGCGCACGTCACCAAACGCAAACGCTGCATTGGAACAGTCAGTTTCAGTGACGCTTTGCAGGACATCGCGCGAATTTGGCCCCATTAACGAGATGGCGCCATAACGCTCGGTCACATCGCTTAGTACAGCGCTCGCGGCCTCAGGTATATGGTCACGAATCCAGCAGTAATCATGGACCCGAAACCCGGTACCGGTGACAATGTAAAATAAATCCTCCTGCAGCTGTGCGACAGTCAGGTCGCATTCGATACCTGCACGGGAGTTTAATAACTGTGTGTAGGTTAATCGTCCCGGTGATTTTACAATATTGTTTGCACAGATCCACTGCAATGCGGATGCCGCATCCTTCCCAGCCAGCTCGTATTTTGCAAATGAAGAGACGTCAAACAGCCCCACCGAATTTCGAACGAGACGGTGCTCGTCACCGACCGCTTTAAACCAGTTTTGACGTCCGAACGAGTATTTATCCCTGGGTTCGACACCCGGTGGTGCAAACCAGTTTGGCCGTTCCCAGCCCAGTTTTGAACCAAAACAGGCATTATGTTCATTTAAGCGTTCATACAAAGGTGATTTTAGCAGCGGACGTCCGCTGGTATATTCCTCATGCGGCCAGGCGATGGTGTAGTGTTTTGCACAGGCCTCGATCGTTCTGGATTTCACCCAGTCATGATCCCTGTGCATTTGGGAGAAGCGGCGAATATCAACCACCCACAAATCCATGGGTTGCTCGCCTGATATGACCCATGCGGCCAGCGCTTTGCCCGCACCGCCAGCCGCGGCGATGCCGTATGCGTTAAATCCTGCGCCGACAAAAAAGTTTTGTACCTCTGGGGCTTCACCCAGGATAAAATTGCCGTCGACAGTAAATGATTCCGGTCCGTTTATCAGTGATTTGACACCTGCATGTTGAAGATCCGGCACGCGAATTAATGCCTGTTGCATAAGTTGCTCGAAATGATCCCAGTCACTGTCGAGCAGCGAGAATTTAAAATCCTCAGGAATTGTTTTCACGCCCCACGGCATTGGATTCGGCTCATAACCACCCATGACCAGACCACCTACCTCTTCCTTGAAATATGTCAGGCGGTCCGGATCTCTCAAGGTTGGCAGGTCCGCTGGTACATTCATGGGTTCGGTAATCATGTATTGATGCTGCATCGACTGCAGTGGAATGTTCACATCGCATAACTGACCGATTGTTTTACTCCACTGGCCTGCGCAAACAACCAGCTTTTCACAGTTGATGGTGCCCTGGTCGGTTACAAGGGCGCAAACCCGTCCATTATCCGTCTTAACAGCGGTCGCTGAAATATCTTCGATAATGCGAACGCCGTGCATTCGCGCTCCCTTTGCCAGTGAGAGCGTCAGGTCAGATGGGCTCGCCTGACCGTCTGAGGGCAGGTATGCTGCGCCAACCAGATCTTTTTCATCCATGAGCGGCCATAGATCTTTTGCCTGCCCTGGCGATAGCAGGTGCATTTCCAGGCCAAACGACCGGGCGGTAGTCGT
>JAHEKD010000004.1:0-15668 GCA_024638545.1 Gammaproteobacteria bacterium | reverse complement strand
CTTTTAATCTCTGTCCAGCGCTCCTTGTTATTTGCCAGACGCAGCCCGCCATTTTGTTTCCAGCCCGATGCCAGGCCTGTTTCATTCTCAATGGTTTCGTAGAGTTCGACACTGTACTTTAACAAACGCGTAATAGAGGCATTGCTCCTTAACTGACCCACCAGTCCTGCCGCATGGAAACTTGTGCCGCAGGTTAATTTACCGCGCTCAAGCACAAGAACGTCTGCATGATGCTCTTTTGCAAGGTGATAAGCCGTCGAACATCCAATAATCCCGCCTCCTATGACAATGACCTGTGCGTGTGATGGAATTGAAGTGTTCATGTTAAATTAAATCGTCCTGTCGTGTATACCGTGTCTTGCAGCGTAACGATTGCCTGATTTTTCAACCATGCTGGTAGCGATGTTTTTTGTGCACGGTTGTTTAAATACCGGTAATAAAATGGCGTTGTCTGAAAATAATTACCCATGGTGCTCTATCAGTTGACCTGTTTCAATCCAAGGCGTTTTTTCGATTTATCGACTGCGGCGGTGATCAATCGATCTGTAATTATCGCGATAAAGGCGACACATAAGCCCGCAACAATTCCCTTGCCGGTATCCGCCTTGGTCAGCGCAATATAGACTTCCTGCCCCAGGTCTCTTGTACCTACCAGGGCGGTAATTACCAACATCGATAACGCCAGCATGACAGTCTGGTTAATGCCCAGCATGACTTGCGGAAGCGCCAGTTTCAGCTTGATCTTGGTCAGTATCTGCCAGTCCGTGCAGCCGGAAACCAGTCCCGCCTCAATTAACTGTGGATTGACCTGGCGTATTCCGTGCAGTGTATAGCGAATTGCAGGCACGATAGAATAGGCAATTACCGCAATCATCGCGGCAAAATCGCCAACTCTGAACAACATCACCACAGGCATCAAGTAGACAAACGATGGCAGCGTTTGCAAGGTGTCGATGACAACCTCAATCATCTTGCCAAAACGTAAATTTTCGGCCGCAATAATGCCCAGCACAATGCCAAGGGCCGCCGCAAACAGGACAGAAATACCGCACAGGTAGACCGTAATCATGCTTTTATCCCAGAGTCCCACGACGGCGCAAAACAGACTCAACACCGCTGTCAGCAGAGCGAGACGTGCACCCCCGAGTTGATAGCCGGCAAGGGCAACGGCGACAATAACCATCGGCCAGGGCAAGGCCAGTAAAAATCGCTTCAATGGAACCAGAATATTGAGCAATACAAACACTTTAAAGGCCTCAAGTTCATCAAAGTAATTAATATTGATATATTTAACCAGATCGTCCCAGAAACTGCCTGTGGTCAACGACCAGGACTCAGGGTATACCTGCAGTGCGGGCACTACTAATGCAATCAGCGTTATCAATACCAGTATCAACGAACACAAGCATGTGTATGGGTAGCGCACAAAAAAGTGCTGACTGTCGCTGCTGTCCCTGATTTTGGTGCGCTTTTTTGCCAGTGCCTGGCTGAGCCGGTCAAGCGCAATCGCCAAAACAACAATGGCGAGTCCTGACTCTACACCGGCGCCAATGTCAAGACGCCGTAGCGCAGTTAAGACGTCATAACCCAATCCGCCGGCACCAATCATGGACGCAATAATGACCATGTTCAATGACAGCATAATCACCTGGTTTACGCCGACCATCAGCGAGGGCATTGCGGTTGGAATTAAGATTCGCCTTAACATCTGATAGTCAGTGCAGCCGACCATATTACCCAGGTCCCGAAGCTGATCGGGCACTTGCCTGAGTGCCAGCATGGTGACGCGCACCATCGGCGGCATGGCGTAGATGATGGTGGCTATCATTGCCGCCACCGGCCCAAAACCAAACAAAAAAAGTATCGGTAACAAGTAGGCAAACACCGGAACTGTTTGCATTAAGTCAAGTACTGGGGTAATAAATTTTTCAAATAATCGCCAGCGGTGAGCCATGATCCCCAGCACTAATCCACCGAATACACCCAGCGGTACGGCGATAAGAATCGATGACAGCGTTACCATTGCACTTTGCCATTGCCCAAATAGCGCAAGATAGGCGAAACAGCATCCAACAAAAATCGCCAGCTTCCAGTCTCGTGCGTAGCGGCCCAGGCAGACAAGCACCAATATAACAGCCAGCCAGGATAAAGGCGGCGTAAGCTGCACTGCATTTGAACCCTCGCCCGACATCAGCCCGGTTGCCAGAATTCCCGTCGTAAAGTCCAGTGGCTTTTCCAGCATCCACGATATACCGCGGGTGAGTTCATAAAAAGTAAATATGCCAAGATCCGCTGAATTCACCAACCAGTCCATGAAGTCTGATATGTAGCTCTTTAGATTCAGTCGTAATTCCCGCGGCACTTTAAAAGCCCACCTGACTTCACTTTTACCCAAGAACATGAGCACGGCCGTCAGCATGGCGAGCAGTGTCCAGATGAAAGCATAGGGATGCTTTTTAAGCAGGACATCCGTTCTGGTGCTATGCTCAGCGTGCATCAAAAATCCCCGCTCATGAGAACTTTGATTACCGACTCGCGATCGACATACCCAAGCTTGTCGCCCTTTTCATTCACAACTTCTACAGGTTGATCACTCTGGTATAGTACCTGGGATACCTCGCTGATTTTTGTATTTGCCGGGAATTGCGCACAAAACCGGTTAACATCAAGCGCGGGTGGCTTCATGATTGCAGACAGCGTGAGCACCTTTTCACGGGGAATGTTCTTGGTAAATTCTTTGACATAGTCTGTTGATGGATTGATGATCAACTCCTCGGCAGCGCCAATCTGGTCAATGCTCCCATCTTTCATGATCGCGATTCGATCGCCCAGACGAATAGCTTCATCAAAATCATGGGTTACAAAGACGATGGTTTTATTAAGCAGTTTTTGCAGTCTTAAAAACTCGTCCTGCATTTCACGCCTGATTAACGGATCGAGCGCCGAAAACGGTTCGTCGAGAAACCACAGATCGGGCTCAACGGCCAGTGACCGGGCGATACCAACCCGCTGCTGCTGTCCGCCTGAAAGTTCTGCCGGGTAGTAGAATTCCCTGCCCTTTAATCCGACCAGTTCTATCACTTCCTGCGCGCGTTTTTCCCGTTCTGCCCGGCTCACGCCCTGTACATCGAGTGGAAAAGCAACGTTCTCCAGTACTGAAAGGTGCGGTAATAGTGCAAACTGCTGAAAAACCATGCCCATACTGTGGCGCCGAATTTCAATCATTTGCTTATTTGATAGTGCCGCCAGGTCCTCCCCGTTGAAATAGATATGTCCTGCAGTGGGATCAATCAACCTGGAAAGCAGACGTAGTAAGGTAGATTTCCCAGAGCCTGATAAACCCATGATGACAAAGATCTCGCCATCATTGACTTCAAGGTTACAATCCTGAACAGCGCCAATCAGGCCTGCGTCCAGGACATCTTTAAGCCGCGGTTTTTTTCCCTTATAGCTACCCAGAAAAACACCGGCATTGTCACCAAACAACTTCCACACGCCCTGGCAGACCAGCTTGGCGTTATTGCTGTGATGGTGCGTGATATCCAACTTATGGCCCGGTTAATTGATATTCAATAGCCGTGAACATCAAAAAAGTAACGATTTAAAGGTGGTGTTAACAAACTATTGCGGAGAAATAAAATCTCCACAATAGTATGTTCCATCCCCCTGATTTAATCTTATGGATTCCCTGCATATGAATTCCCTGCAAAAATCCGGGCGCGTGATTGAGATTTCACTGCCCTCATGTCGACCGCAGATGAGCTCAGTAGAATCTCGTTAATTTATCCAGGCTTTCCAGCGGTCTTCATTATCACTCATCCACTGCATAACGACGTCCTCAAGCTTTTTACCCTCCAGATCGATAGCGGAGATCATTGCACCCATCTCTTCATTATTAATGCTGAAATTCTGAATGATTGAATGCGCACCCGGCCACTTGTCTTTAACGCCGGACCAGGCAACTTTCCAGATCGGGCCCCTTGGTTTGCCACAGTCATAGGCCAGATCCGGATTCAGACCTGCCGACGGATCGTTGTAGCACTCGGCGCTGTACTCTGGAAACTCAACCCACTCACCCTCGTATTTGCTTGGTGCCCAGTGCGGTGAATAAACCCATAATAACACCGGCGCCTGGCGCTGATATGCGGACTCGAGTTCGGCAAACAGGGCTGCATCAGTCCCGGCATGGATAACTTCATAATCCAGCTCCAGCGCTTCGACACGTTCATCATCGAATCCGCCCCAGGTCACGGGTCCGCCAACGTAGCGACCTTTGGGTGCCGTCTCGGGTGTGGAAAACGCTTCTGCACACTCATTTAATGCTTCCCAGTTGGGCAGGCCCGGGCATTTTTCCTTCATGTAAGCAGGATACCACCACTCTTCAATCGCCATCATGCCGGTTTCACCCAGATTTTCAACATTGCCTGTCGCAGTGGCTTCGTCCATCGCATCACGCCCGGTTGTTTCCCATATTTCCATGGCGACATGCAGGTCACCCGTTTTCAGGCCGGCAAACTGGGCGATATAGTCGGCCTGCACAAGCTCGACATTGTTGCCGGCTTTTTTCAGTACTTCAGCCATAAGATTGGTGGTCACGAGTTGACCTGTCCAGTCATGCAGGGTCAGCTTAATCGGGTCCTGGGAGTCCTCAGCCTTCGACGGTGAAAATGAAAATACCAGGAAACCGGTTGTTATGAATATTAAATAGAAAGCTAGATTTCTTCTGAGCATTAAACATACCTCCTCTAAAGGATATTGATTTACAATCTGTGTGATTGTGCCTAAGTCTGTCAGGCAGAAAACCAATATTCCACATAAATTCAACATAGTCAACAAGTATCAATGTTTTAACAGCAGCACATCCGGCATCATGTTTAATAATGTGGATATATGTGGATTTATGCTACTATTAATAACCGCTAATTAATCTGCCTGCATCCATAGATATGAACAAGTCTGTTCGCCAAAATGAAATATTCAAGCTGGTAAAACAAAAGCAGACCTGCACCATCGCCGAACTTGCGGACCGGCTAAATGTTTCCGGGGAGACGATACGACGCAATGTCAAGCGACTGGTTGATGAAGGCCTGGTGTTAAAGGTTCACGGCGGCATCACGTTACCGTTTCTGGAGCATGAACCGCATTTGCTAAAACGCATGGCAACACAGATCAATGAAAAAAAAGCGATAGCCGAGCTGGTTGCAGGTCAAATTGAGGACGGCGACAGCGTTATTATCGACAGCGGCTCGACTACTGCGTATGTCGCCAAAGCCTTAAAAAATCACAGTAACCTGACCGTTGTCACTAATTCGTCATATATTGCCAGCCAGCTCGCAGGCTTTAATAACAATAGAATATTTATGGCCGGTGGCGAACTCGGTTCCCACGACGCCGCCGCATACGGGCCATCAGCGATAGACTTTATAAGTAAATTTGAAGCCAAAAAGGCAATTCTTTCGATTGCAGCGCTGCATGAAACCAAGGGCTGCATGGACCATCACTTGTGCGAGGCAGAAGTGTCCAAGACGATCATTAAACAGGCGCAGATGATTATCGTTGCAACCGATTCCTCAAAATTTGGCCGTACCGGTTTAATGAAGGTCTGTGAACTGCATGAGATCGACCTGTTAGTGACTGATGAAAAACCCGGTCAAGACCTGCAAATCAGCCTCGATTCAGCAAAAGTCAAAATCTTGATAGCAGAGACAACCTCGAATTAAGAAAATTCCGATGCGTAGGCATCATAGACTTCCTGGAAATTGATCAAATTTTCCTGAGTGTAAGTGGCGTAGTCGAAATCTATCCCTGAATGAATCTCACTCACCATTGACCACATGGTTTCACGCAACAAAGATGCACACTTCATTGCCTGAAATCCTTGCCAGCGCCCCCCGGAAACATCTGTTTCGTAATAACGCTTTAAGATTGTGAGCTCCTGCTCAGGTGACAGTCCATTATTTGAAGCGAGATTGGCCAGATCAAACAGGGGTGTATTGAAGCCTGCATAATCAAAATCAATCAACCAGATTTTCCTGCCGTCATCAATGAAATTAGCAGGTAATAAATCATTATGACCATATACAATTTCAATCGGGCCGACATCAGTTTGCAGGCGATGCGCTATTTCAAGCAAACCGGGCAACCGAAAAAAATGCTCGCTCCGGCCTACGCGCAGTATGTGCTCGTAATGCAATATCACCTGGAAAACCCAGAACACCACCGGATATCCTTTAAACTGTTTCGGCATTTCACGGTGAAATCGTTTCAGCAATGTCAAAATTCGATCGAGATTGGACTCAACCCTGACGTCTTCGCTGGTAAATACCTTGCCATCAATAAATTCCAGTACCAGCACGCCGGGTTCAGAATAAGTCACTTTAGGTGATACCCCGATTTCAAATGCAGCATGACTGGCTGCCATTTCGTTTGATCTTAGGATCATGTGCTCATATATGTCGTTGCCGAGTCGCACGACATACTGCCCCCGGTCATCCGTTACCTTGAAATTCTGATTGGTAATACCGCCGCTCAGCACCTCAATGGCGGGTGTGCCCTTCCAGCAGTCAAGACTCGCAATTTTCTCCTGATTAGTGTCTGTAAGCATCGTCACTTATCCCGATATATTGTTAACGCCTTAATATTAGCAACCAGCGTCCAATATTCAACATGCTCGCCAGAGCGGCCGCAAAATAGGTTAACGCCGCCGCTTTTAAAACCTCACGAACAGCCTGCTGTTGATCTGGCTCGATATACTCACCCTCAATTAATATCGGCAACGCTTTATTGAAGCTGGCATCCCACTCCTCAGGAAGCACAATCAGGTATGCCAGGGCACCGATAAACTGAAAAACCAGACTGGCTGCAATCGTCCCGATCATCAGTGCCGGAACTTTCAACAGCACTGCGATAAATGGCAGCAGGGCCAGGCTCATAACGCCAAGTTTCTGAAAAAATATGGCCAGCGGGATATATTTTTTTCGAAGCTCAAAAATTCTTTCCTGCCTGAAGTGCTGGATGGCGTGGCCAACTTCATGCGCGGCAACAGCAATAGCGGTCAGTGACTTACCGTTAAAGTTTGCCTCACTTAAACGAACGGCCTTGTCTTCGGGATTAAAATGATCGCCCATTTTATCGGCCTGCTCAACAACATAGCCTTCCAACTGAAAGCGCTGGAGCAGGTGCCTGGCAAGCTCGCCACCCGTACCCGGCATATCCTGTATTTGATCGCCATGCTTTTTCATAATCCAGCGAATCCAAAGGCTCGGCAGATAAATCAGTAACAACAATAGCAATGTGATCGCAAAAAATAGCATAATCTCTCAGTTTACTACCCGGCCCTGAATTCCCAGTAAACGCAAGGCATTCGATTATGATAACGAAATAAGGGATTAATGCACTTTGATTTCACTTTGCCCGTTTTCGCTAACTGCCCCACTGCGCATAAGAAACAAGATTATCGTGATAGGCCAGCCAGGGCTTTTCATGCGATTTCCAGATTTGATACTCTGGCTTTACGCCGGGATCATCATCAAGTGTCGCCACCCGGAGTATAAAATTGGCCTGATCCTGTTTTTCTGCCAGTAACTGCGAGCCGCATCGGCTGCAAAAATACCGCAACTTGCCTGGCGATGACTCATACGAACTCAACTTCTCCCGCCCTTTCGTCCATTTAAAGTGTTCGCGATTGACCCCTGCAGCAGTATTGAACGCGGCCGCGTGCGCCTTAATACATGTCCGGCAGGAACAGTGAACAATCGGCGAATCAAGCTGGGTGACCTCATAATGAATAACACCGCATAAACAACTTCCTCTCAACATATTTATCTCCTTTGTTTCAGCATCTGCGGACAATCTGCCGATTATCTGCAGCGCCTGGTTTCAATAAAATTTTTTATTTCTGCCTTTTGGTATCACCTCATAGCCCGGCTCTTCAGGTTCGTCATCCGTCATCTGGGCCGGAAAACCAGGCGCAAGTATTTCAACACCGCTCGCCTCCTCCAGCCTGCGGATAATATTGGGTGAAAATTCACGCGGCCCGTAGCGCTCAACACCATCTGCAAATATTTTTTCCATTAAAGGTGAAATCTCAAGGGGAACATTATTATCCCTGGCAATATCGCCGAACAGACCAATATCCTTACAGACTAGGTCCATGGTAAAGTTAATGTCCCGACTGCCGTTCAAAATAACCTGGCTTTCAGTCTCGTGCACAAATGAATTTCCCGATGAAATTCGAATCGCTTCGTAGGCTGTGTTCAAGTCCATGCCCGCCACCTTTGAGGTTACCAGAGCTTCACACAGGGTCAGCAAATTCGCGGTTGCCAGGTAGTTGGTCACTACTTTTAATATTGACGCCGAACCAAGTTCGCCGGTATGCAGGATGCGCCGCCCCATCGTGGTCAATACCGGCAGCATCCGCTCGAATGTTTCACGATTACAGCCTGCAAAAATTGCAATATTTCCGGTTGCTGCACGGTGACAGCCTCCTGAGACCGGGCAGTCTACCGCCTGCGCACCTGCTGCATTGGCCATTGCACCTAATCGATGCACTTCATTAACATCCGTTGTACTCATTTCAGCCCAGATTTTGCCATCACTCAAACCGGCGAGCGCGCCGTCTTCAGCTTCCATAACGGCAGCACTGGCCGCCGGGCTTGGCAGGCAGGTGATGATGATATCGACAGCTTCTGCCATTTTTTTGGGACTTTCGCCCCACTTCGCACCGCCCTCAAGAAACGGCTGTGCAACCGATTTCTCCAGGTCTCGCACTGTTAAGTCAACATTATTCCTGAGCAAGCTGCCGGCCAGTTTTCCACCGACATTGCCCAAACCAATAAACCCTACTTTTTGTCTCATAACTATTTTCTCATATGTGGCGATTAGAACTGTCAACGATCAGATTATGTTGAAATTCACGGCCAATCGCAAACAGGAATTTGTGCAGCATAACCATACCGGCACATAACGGTGATTACTTTGGTATGATTAAACCCGAACTTTATAGAGCATAAGTAAATGGCACTCACATTAGGTTTCGATGTATACGGTACCCTGATTGACACTCACGGTGTCGTTGTTCATCTGCAGTCAATGATCGGCGATCAGGCCGCTGCCTTTTCCGCTACCTGGCGGGAAAAACAGCTTGAATACACATTTCGCCGGGGGTTGATGGGCAAGTATCGCAATTTTCCTGACTGCACGCGAGAGGCACTTGAATATACCTGTGCAGTTTATAAAACCGGACTCACCGATAAGCAAAAGCAAATCCTGCTGGCGGGCTATCTGACCTTACCCTCATTTGCGGACGTCGGCCAGGGACTTGCGGAACTACAGGCGGCAGGCTTTGGCATGTATGCGTTTTCCAACGGAATCAGCGATGCCCTGGAAAAACTGTTAACCTATGCGGGCATAAGGGATTACTTCCAGGGCATTGTCAGCGTTGACGATGTCCGCACCTTCAAACCGAGCCCTGTGGTTTACGAGCACTTCCTCAGAACAACCGGCTCAACAGCGAATAATGCCTGGCTGATATCAAGCAATCCATTTGATGTTATCGGCGCGATTTCAGTCAACATGAATGCGGCCTGGGTTCAGCGCTCCGGCACCGAAATTTTTGATCCATGGGGAATAACGCCCAGTATTACGGTCAAGAGCCTGAGCGGACTGGATCAGGCGATTAAAAACAGCAGCAGAAATTAATTACGTGGATCGCATCAACAAGACGACCCGAAAGGGGGTGATCCACGAATGACCTTAAGATTTTTCATCGTCCTTGATAGTGTTTCATCCAGCAGCTACCATCGCAATTTGCAATTCGAGGCGCCAAAAAGATGAATAAAGTTATTGATCTGGAGCGGTTTCCGATAAACCGGCTGAATGACCCCGAGGGCATCGATCTGATAGAGCGTTGTAAACAGGAACTGCATGCGCACGGTATGTTTAATCTTGATGGTTTCCTGACCCCACAGGCCATTGACAAGGCGATCGGGGAAGTTAAACCGGTCCTGGATAGATCCTCTTTTTTGCACCAACGTAACCATAATATTTATTTTGAAAAATCTATTCCTGACCTCGACCCAAGCCATCGTGCATTAACGCAATGCCTGACCTCCCATCACACGATCTGTGCAGATCAGATAAAGGACAGCGTATTAATCAAGCTGTATGAGTGGCCTGCTTTCGCTGATTTCCTTGCTACCGTGATGGAAAAAAAACAGCTTTTCACTATGGCTGATCCGTTGGCCCGGCTTAACGTTATGGCTTACAGGCAGGGTCAGGCATTGAACTGGCATTTTGATCGCTCAGAATTTACTACGACGTTGCTGCTGCAGTCACCCGACCAAGGAGGGGTGTTCCAATATCGAACTGGACTGCGAACAGACAGTGACCCCAACTATGCCGGTGTCGCAAAACTGCTTAACAATCAGGATAAGCAGGTAAAATCATTAAGGCAGGGTGCAGGTACTTTGAATGTCTTTAGAGGCAGGTACACCGCACATCGTGTAACGCCTGTCGTGGGCAGGAAGGAACGGATAATTACAGTATTTTCCTACTATCAAAGGCCCGCTGTTGTGTTTTCGGATGAAGAACGCATTGGTTTTTACGGCCGGGCAACCTAGCCCGGTGAGAAATGCGGGCTAGCACACTGGCTAATAATCACACTCAAGTTCGTCCTTGCTGTGTTCCTTAAAAACAATTTTTCTTGGCACAGTAATTCTGCCCATATTGAGCATACCGGTCACAGAGAATTCAACATCAATATATTTTACAATTGAGCCATCCTTACGCCTGCAGTCCAGTTCCATTATGTAAAACGCCCTTTTACCGCCACCGGTAGAAAATTCAGAAGAAATAATATCGCAACCCTCAGGGTAGTAGCAAACATTCTCAGCCATGGCGCTGACAGAAAAGACAAGCGTGCACAGGAGTATAAAAAAACCCGTATTTATTTGCTTAAATATCCTGTTATTGTTCAAGATCAGACTATTTCTTGTGCATTCAATTCGTTAATAAACCCGATTTCATAAAAACTGCTTCATTTGTGCAAGGCTGTAAAAAACATCATCGTTATCAACCAGGATAATCTCATCTACACGCTCGGCCGTTAAATCAGAGAGCAGCCCGCCACTGCCCGTATGCACCGAAATGATTTTTAATCTCGCTTTTTCATCATCCTCCCTGCAGATCAGCTCACATCTCAAATAAGTATCTCTGTATATCGTCAAATTCGGTTTTGGTGTAAAGACCTCGACAATAGTTTTTTTATCAGCCATTTCAACTTCTCCATGCTAAGCGATCTGTCGTTCCATATATTGTTAGGTTGTCTTTGCGGGCAGATTATCTGCTGATAAATCATGCCAGTTTTTCAATATAGTCCGTCATTTTTTTACGCATTGCCCGGTCAGGTAATCGACCGCGCTGTGCGCCCATATTCTCAAGCAGGTGCGGCAGCTGGCTGGTAGCTGGAATTGCACAGGTTACAGCAGGATGAGACACAACAAATTTCAGAAAAAACTGTGCCCAGTTTTCACAGTCAAATTCGCTGATCCATTCAGGCAGTGGATGATGGGCATACTTGTTAAATAGCTGTGCGCGCCTGAAAGGCCGGTTAATCATGACACCGAGTCCACGCTCCTGCGCTGCCGGTAAAAGCCGGCTTTCGGCCTGCCGGTCAAGTACATTGTAAGTCAGCTGGACAAAATCAATCGGTGCTTTGAGGATCAATTTTTCCAGATCGTCATGCCGCCTGCCGTGCGATGTGGTTACGCCAATGTAGCGCAGTTGATTATTCGCTTTCATCTCAAGCAGGGTTTCCATGTGCTTCTCAAACGCAACCAGATTATGAACCTGATAGAGATCAAAAGTATCAAGCCCCCATAATTGATAGGAGTTCTCAATCTGGGATAAACCCAGGTTCTGAAAGGGCGTCCAGACCTTGGTTGCAGAAAACAACTTGGATTTACCGGTTTTTTTCAGACAGTAACCAATCACGCTTTCTGAATAGCCATACATGGGAGACGAATCAATGATTCGCCCGCCAAGCTCAAAAAACTTGTTTAACACTTCACATTGGGCATCACGTAAACTCGGCTCGTGGCCAATGTCGAATGTGACCCAGGTACCCATGCCGATTACCGGCACCTGCTCACCGGTGGACGGAATCGCTTTAGTGATTGTTGGACTGGTGATAGCGGCATCATCAGCAAATGCAGCACCTGGATTGACAATACCGGCAGCGCTCAATGCAGCGGCATTAAGCAGAAATCCCCGTCTGGAAGATTTAAAAAGCTTTTTCATCACACTATTATTATAACGCTAATTTCATTGACAGTTGAGCACTGAATGAATACGCTAGGCAGCACACGCAAAGTACAAAATTATTATGCGCGAGAAGGCGACAGAATTTTTACACACCTATGTGAAAGATGAATACCAGCGACATCATGCACAGATGGTCGGCACGGCAATGGAAGCCGTCGCCGAACATTTAAATGTCGATGACCGGGAAATTTACTATGTTACCGGACTTGTGCATGACTGGGATTACGATCAATGGCCGCAGGAACATCCCCACCGTTACGATCAGCTGCAAAGCGAACTGGGCGTTGGTGATGAAGTCATTACCGCCATCGTTGGTCATATCGACATCGATTCGCCACGTCCGACTTTGCTGGCCAAAACACTGTTTGCCTGTGATGAATTCAGCGGCCTGCTGTATGCCTACATGAAGATGGTTGGCAACTATGGCAATATGAAGCCCAAGTCGATTCGTAAAAAGGTTCATAAAGATAAAAGTTTCGCCGCCAAAATAGATCGAACCCATGTAATTACCGCGATCAACGAGCTGGGTGTTGAAACAGGTATTGATGAGGACGCATTTTACATACTGCTTCGCGATGCTTTCGCAAAAAAATATGATGGCTGATATCCTGATGACATTCATGTGATGTCAGGTAGACCAGCGCCTCTATTTCCAGGATGCTTTACCGTATACTGGCAGGTAGTGCCTGATATGGGGTTGTCCACATTTAATTGGAACGTTAGACTCCTGACCTGAACATCATTCCTGAGGCGTAAATTGTTTGGCAATTTCGACTGAATGCGTCTGCATGCGGGCAGTGCACAGCACCATAAGATATTCAAGGCCGAGTGGGATGTTTAAATTAATTTAAGGAACAGGTATCAATATGACAACTCATATTATGAAAGGGTTTCCGATCCCGATTGAATACAGGGTACCTCGTCAGGACTGGGACAGGGCCCCATGGAACCGCTGGTCCTTTCAAAATGTGCGTCAACTTGTGCCCACTGCAGAGGTATGGTGCGGCAAGGGCAATACCTGGCAGATTCCAAGGCGATTATTTGATTTGAATCACGTCGAATTTCATGGCGGTGATGGCCACCTTACCACCCTCAAAAAATGGGTGGAACGCAGCTACACGGACGGTTTTATTGTCATGTATGGTGGTGAAATCATTTATGAACGGTATTTCAACAATATGACTGAGCGTACCCTGCACCTGTCACAATCCGTGTCTAAATCCATTGTTGGAACAGCAGCAGCTGTTTTAATTGGTAAAGGTCTGCTGGATCCGCAAAAACCCGTCACGGATTATCTGCCTGAACTTGAATGGACGGGCTGGAAAGAGGCATCGGTTCAGCAGGTGATGGACATGACCACCGGTGTACGTTACATCGAGGATTATGAAGCCCTGGACTCTGATATCGCAATGACTGATATAGCCAGTGGCTGGAAATCCGCTCCGCATGGTGTGACGGCCCCGGTATCCATTTGGGAGCAAATTCTGTCGCTGACTGAAACTGTGCGCCCGCATGGTGAACTCTTTACCTATCGCTCAATTGAAACCGACGTCCTCGCTCATTGCCTCGAGCGCATTACACAGTACAAATTACCGGAGCTTGTCAGCCGTGAACTCTGGCAGCCGCTAGGCTGTGAAGAAAGCGCCTTTTTTACTGTCGATTCAGTCGGTTACGGTCTGGCAAATGGCGGCTTCAACGCCTGTCTTCGCGACTATGCACGTTTCGGTCAGATGCTGGTTCAGGGCGGCAAGGCCAACGGTAAACAGATAGTGCCTGAGAGCTGGGTAAATGCGATACACAAGGCAGACCATAATTTATTTCATGAGCCATACACCAGCGCAACACCAAATGGCGGTTATCGAAACCAGTTCTGGGTGGAGGATGTTAATCGTAATGCGTTCATGGCCCGCGGTGTCTTTGGCCAGCTTGTCTATGTTGATATCGAGTACCAGCTGGTTGTCGTCAAGTTATCATCCTGGCCGGAGTTTGTATCCGATATAAGGCTGAAATCCTCGTTAAACGCAGTACGCGCAATTGGTGAATATCTAAAACGCTAAGTTCCAGTCAGGTTCCGGTTATCGCTGCCCGGCACCGTAATAAGCAGGATATCTTAATTGAGCTGCTCAATTATACGTTCGAGAATGCAGACTGTTTTGCCTTCGGCATATCAGCCACTTTACCCGCACGCAAAGCCGAAGCGCTATCGCGCGCATGAGTGCTACAATTCAGGACGCCCCTGCGATCTCACATCAATATCGCTAAGGTCACCAGGACAAACACCACCATGCATCGATCATCGGCACAGATCGACCGATGATATACGCATTTCCCACCACCCTGCTACTGCGACGGTCCCTTGCCACGCCCTGCGGCATTTTACTCGGTCAGGGTGGTCCTCGACATAGTCTCAACGATGCCTGCGGGCCCTTGTGCCGGCACATATGCTGATAACATAATGCCGGCCTTTGGCATAAAACCCAGTCAGGGCGCATCCTTTAACCGTCTCGCTACGAAGTCTGGCGAGGAATCGGGCTAACCCTCGTTTCCCGTAGACGCCGGACACACCCGTGTATATCTTAACTAATCAATCAGCAGCACTGACAGCCGGGACAAAAATAGATGTTCCTTCCACCTGAGGCCACGCTTGCAATCATCTGACCGCAGCGATAGCAATCCAAACCTTCACGTTTATATACACTAAAACGGTATTGGGATTTCCGTGTTTTACCATTCGATTTTAGCGCGTTAACCAGCGCTGGTGGATTGATAACACCACCTGTTGCGTAAGAGCGTTTTGTCAATTTAATAATAAGTTTTGCTAGCGTGTTGAGCTGTTTTTGTGAACAATCTACGGGTTTTGTTTTTGGATGGATGGCTGCAAAGTGTAAAATTTCGGCACGCAGGTAATTTCCAAGCCCGGCAATAAAAGACTGGTCAAGTAGCAGGCTTGCGAGCTGACGATTTTTGAAATCCGGGCTGCGCAATCGATCAACAATCCGTCGAGGGGTGATATCAGCTGCAAGGCAGTCCGGTCCTAACCTTGCAAGAAACGGGTGGCGGCATAAATCATCGTCTTTAAGCACCTCAATGTCTGAAGCGCTGTATAGCAGCGCGGAGTGGTGGTGATTATGAATGGCCACTCTGAGCTGACGATTAGTGTTTGGCAGCTTACCATAGCGGCAGATCATCCAGCGACCATAAAGCTGATTATGGCTATAGATAACCCAGTTATTTTCAAATCGGGTCAACATGGCTTTACCCCGGGTTTCTACCGATGAAACCCTTAAACCTGTCAGCTGATCCTGGTATGGCTTGAGCGTCTCAAAGGCAAAATAGACATTCGTCGT
>JAHEKD010000311.1 GCA_024638545.1 Gammaproteobacteria bacterium | reverse complement strand
TGAGACGTGACACCAAAAGTTGTTCCCGTCCGTCTGAATCAATATAGGCCACCTCAGTAATTTCGGGTGCCTGCTTGAGAAGGCGTAAGAAATCTATCCTGCGTTGCGGGATCGCTTCGACTTGTGGCAGGAAAGCGGCATGCATGCTCCAACCTATTTGAGATTCTATTTCTCTGACGAAACGATCAATTACTGTTGCTGCCGAGTTTGCTTTTTCGTGTTGAATGCGTAACAAGGTGAACTTGGTGTCCTGGTAGGAAAAGTACATTTCAATCGCGCTGCCGGCAATAAGCAAAATGGACACCAAAATACTAATCAGGATTGTATATTTACGAAACAGGCCGGCACGTTTCTTAACCTGCACGGGGTTTGATTTCTCGGTCACCTCCTTATCGTTCATTCAATCACTAAATCAGCGCGCATCAGAATCGGGGCTGGCATTGAGATTCCGAGCATCTGTGCAGTTTTAAGATTGACAGCAAACTCAAGGTGAGTCGGTTGACGAATTGGCAGGTTCGCGGGAGATGCGCCCTTGAGAATACTCACGATATATTCCGCAGTTTGACGACGTAACTGCCGGTAGTTTGGGCCGTAGCCGAGCAAGCAACCCGCTTCCGCCATTTCAGGCCATTGACACATCGTTGCTATACCATATTCAAGCGCGAGCTTCACCAAAATCTCGGTGTCCCGAAAGAATGCGGGCGAGGGAGCAATGAGCAACGCCTGGATTCCCGCAGATCGTATCCTTGAGAATACGCTTGGGTAGATTTTCGGGTTATCGGCGGTGAAAACGACGAGTTCGAGGCCAAGTAACTTTCCTTCCATGGAGGCCTTAGTGAGTTTGTTGCCCGGCTGTAACAGCACGGCGATCCGTTTTTGCTCGGGAAGCATTTCGTGAAGAAACTGGAGTCGTTTGCCCTCAAGTTCCTGACCTAGAATCAAGGTTCCGGTGACATTCCCTCCCGGTTGTGCGAGGCTTTTTGCAAGTCCCGCCGCAATCGGATCCTGTCCCATAAATCCCATGATGATCGGTATGTCGGTCGTCGCATGTTGCGCTGCATGAGTGGCGGGGGGTCCAACCGTGATAATCGCATCTGGCTGCAGTTCCACTAGCTCGCGCGCCATATTCGAGAGATCGTCCAACTCTCCGAGGCGAGATTCTATTCTCAGGTTTTTTCCTTCCACATAGCCGGATTTGGCCAGCTCAGGAATGGTGTATTTCAGAATGTTGCCCAGCTCATATGCGCTTGGTGTAAGTATACCGACAAAAAAAGTCTTGTTGACAGAAACTTGTTCCGCTGCGAACACAAGTTGGAAAAATAGCATCAAATTAGCGGTTAAGAACGGGATCGAAAATCGTAATAATGAGAAACGTCTAGGTTTCATTCGAGTGACAATACACCAATTATTTCAAAACTGTCCACTAATTTTAACTGTCCACTTATTTTACAAGTGAGGTGCTGGATGACTTTCTATACCTGCGTTAACTGTAAAGTTCGCCAGGTAAAAGTGGCAGATACACCTATTAATGTAATATAAAAATATTGACGTTGTGTTGAAGAATATTCTCATTTTATAGCTTACGCTTGTGACACGATTAAGTCCAAATCTTTATTCCTGTAATAATTCACAGTCTTTCCGACAGGGTATTTCGTTAGTGTACTGTCGTAGAAGTGAGCAAGTGTTTAGAGCTTGAGTAGGGTTGCGACAACCAGTCGTATTGCTTTTCCTCGTCATTTAAAATTATCTCACTGCGGCAATAAGGATATTACAGTTATATTATCAGTCTTAAAATGGTGTCCACAAAATCGAGTGAGGATCAATCTCGGCCTTTGCCTGGCGAGGGTTTGCGTATGTTTGCAACTGGATTATAAACCAAACCGATCCCCCATTCTTTAATAGCATTGGTAAACAGGTGACTTAGCAATGCTAATTCCAAGCAAATGGTATTATTGCGCTAATCTTGCTCTAATCTTTGGTCTTGATAATACGCAACAACCTCCGGTGTAATCATCGACAACGAATATTGCCCCAATTCATTTTTGTCTTTGGTACTTTCACATGCAATGCGACGTTAGACAGTGCATTCCATAACTCTCCCAGTTTTCGAAAATCAAGACTAGTTTGTTTCCCAACAGAGATATAATCTAAAGCTTCAAATTCTTCTTTTATTTTAGGTTTAGATTCGCTGTAGAAATCTGATTTGTAACTGATAATATGAATTCACTTGCTGCAAGCGCATTCGCATCCTTAACAACATGCTCAACGATTTCTTTAGTCTGCCATTTAGTAAAGTCTTTAAACGAGATGGTATTATACGACATGATTAACCTTTCATAGCAAATCTGCTCAATGGTCAATCGACACTCTAATGCGGCATAGGTTAGAAATCTATCTTCCTTTTTCGATAAAAGAGCTTGCTTAGTTCAAGTCTGCTGGAGATATCAAACATAAATTTAGTTTTGGGCAGGTTTTGGAGTAAATATAATGTCCCTTATTTGTCCCATTAGTAAGAGTTTCGAAAATATTAGATGTGTAGATTGATTTATCTATTTGTTTTTATGTGGTTCCTGAGACATAATTTACATTTCATACCGGAGACATAGTTTACACAATTGAGCATTTGGGAGGGATCCAAATGCCCTGGAGAACGTGTTAACCAATTGATGAGAAACTTAAATTTGTTGCCCGATTATTAGACAGAGAGAAGATGGCGGCACTGTGCCGGGAGTTTGGCATATCAAGACCAACCAGGTATAAGATCTTTAATCGATACAAGGAATCAGGTCTGCGTGGTTTGGAGGAACGCAGTCGCCGACCCTATCGTTATGCCAATCAATTACCCTTTCAAGTCGAACGAGCCATTTTGCGCATCAAGCGTGAGTACGATGATAGAGCTGTACCCCAAAATTTAGACAGGTAGCTTAGGAGTTATTTTCATTTAAATTTCAAGCTACTTTTTTCAGTGTTTTCATCTTGCCATATTTATGATCAGGCGTGCTTTTCAGTGTTTGGTGACGACGCTGAGTGTTATAAAACTCTATCCACCGATTCAGCCGTCGCCGAGCGTGATCCATTGATTCATACGCATTCAGATAAACTTCTTCATACTTTACACTGCGCCACAAGCTTACCATTGTCCCGCCAGGCACCTTTGCCATCCATCGATATACGAATGTCATTGGCCTTGAGCACATCAGTAAAAGCCTCACTAGTGTATTGTGAACCTTGGTCCGAGTTAAAGATCTCAGGCGAACCGAAATGATAGATCGCCTCTTCCAGTGCATCAACACAAAAGCTCGCGTCCAGGCTATTCGACAGTCGCCAGGACAGGACTTTACGGGGTAACCGGTCATTTCTGCACGTCCTTATTGCCTGCATCAGAATCTGATACGCTTTTCTTCCCATTCAAACTTGGAACGAAGCGATGCCAACCCGAAGACCGCGCCGCAGTGCCGCACAATGGAGTAAGAGTATTTCCGATTATCGCCAGTCCAACCTGAACGCCCGTCAGTACTGCGCGCAACACGATTATTCCCTGGCCACTTTCCGTAAGCGGCATGTCCGGATATCCGGACATGCCGCAAAGCCAGATTCACCCAATCGAGCTCAATTGGTTGAGTTGCTTCCGGCGCAATCCCCTGCAGCCGGCCCCTCGTCTGGGGTGTTGATCGAACTTGATCTGGGCTCAGGGATTCACCTTAAGATCCACCGCTGACTGTGCTCTATCCCCGGACCGGCATTCGCATCTGGCTGTATACACAACCGACTGACATGCGCAAGAGTTTCAATGGCCTGTCGGCGATAGTCAAACACCAACTGGGCCAGGATCCGCTCAACGGCCACTTATATGTGTTTGTCAATCGGCGCAAGAACCTGATGAAGATTCTGTATTTTGAATCTACCGGTTACGCCATTTGGAGCAAGCGCCTGGAGGTGGGGCAGTTTGTCACGCACCGGATCAGCGGCAAGCAACATGCGATTACTGGGGCGGAGCTGCAGTGTCTGATTGATGGAATTGACCTTCGTAAGGCGCGCAAATATAAGCGATTCTCCTCAAATCAGCCGGCCGCATAATGGTATAATTTGCGGCCATGGATGGCCCGGATTGTCCCTCAATTACCGCCTCAGTTTCTGCCCCGGATTCCGACGACATCATCGCCTCACTGCGTGAAGTCAACCAGGCGCAACGCGATGAAATCAGCGAGTTAAAACACCAGCTGGAGTGGTTCAAACGCCAGTTGTTTGGGCGTAAATCCGAGAAGTTTAT
>JAHEKD010000310.1 GCA_024638545.1 Gammaproteobacteria bacterium | reverse complement strand
GTCCTCGACATAGCGTCAACGATGCCTGCGGGCCCTTGTGCCGGCACATATGCTGTTAACATAATGCCGGCCTTTGGTCGTAAAACCCATACAGGACGCATCCTTTAACCGTCTCGCTACGTAGTCCGGTGAGAAATGCGGGCTGACCTGCATATTTCATCAGTATTTGAGAATTTGGCTTGATCTGGCAAAACAAGTGGAACGATCGTTGACGAGAGCCTATTAATATAAGCTTCGGCAAGGATCGTTTCAGGTGTGAAGCCAGATCAAGCCAAAACTCAAATAGGACAAGCTGTAACAAGCAAACATATAGCCTGATTATAATTTTGATCGATAATTTATAGTATTTCATTTATATTCATCATCCGACTGGTGAAATATGCAGGCTGATATAGTGGCGATAGACCTGATGTCACATGAGTCGATGAAATGTTCAGAGCAACCAGGTTGTAGAGCATACCAGGACAAAAAATTAAAACAGATAGCGGCTCTAATATTAATGCCCGGAACACGGCGCAAGTTTTCAACTCAATATATATCTTTTGATATATCTTTTGCTCTCGCGTACAGGCGAACTCAGCGAATATGAAAAAAAATAGCGCATTTAGTGCTACTGTCCGATCAATTGGAACAACATTAATCCTCGGCACCATCATTGGTGGCCTATCTTCACTGGCGTCAATTGGTTTCATAGAACTGATTTTTCTGCTGAATGACATTTTTAAAATATCGGCCAAAAGTCGCGCACTCACTACCGAACCGGTAATTTTAACAATTTCGACAATAATCGTGCCCGCGCTGGGTGGATTGATCGTAGGCATACTGATCTGGGGTTTCACAAAAGAAAAGCGCCCGCAGAGTATCGCCGACATTATCTCAGAATCTCTAAGCCGCTCTCATGATCAGTCACTAAAAAACCGGTTCGTAAACGTAATTGCCAGCCTATTGTCACTGGGCTGCGGTGCCTCTGTTGGTCAATACGGGCCGGTTGCCTACCTGGGCGGCAGCATCGGTGCGGTGCTTTCGAAAATCACCGGAGAACGTTTTTACCAGGATAATATTGCCCTGTGCTGCGGCGTCGCTGCCGCCATCTCTACCGTATTTAATGCACCGATAACGGGCGTGGTTTTTGTACATGAGGTTATCCTTCGCCATTACTCACTGCGAGCATTTGCGCCGGTGACCGTCGCATCAACAGTCGGCTTTGTTATTGCAAATCAATTCTTTGACAAGTTACCGCTGTTTTCGATCGGCATTGTGAACACTGCCTCCGCCGGAGAGTTCGTGCTGTTTGCACTGATTGGACTGACTGGCGCAATCATCGCCCAGCTATTTATGCAGAGCATCCTGTACTTTGACGAGTTAAATAGAAGATTGAATTTTCATCAGGTATTCAAACCCATGGTGGCCGGATTTGCCGTGGGCATTGCGGCACTGGGTTTGCCTGACGTCATGGGCGTCGGCACAGAAGCCATCCGCCTGGCGACGATTGACGGTGCCTTCAGCGGTGTTGAACTATCCACACTTTTATGTATCAAAATATTGCTAACAGGGCTTTGCCTGGGTTTTGGATTCGTAGGTGGTGTATTCAGCCCCGCAGTTTTTACAGGCATCATGTTTGGCACGCTCTGGGGATTGATTGCCAATGAAATCCCGGGGATAGAGCGATCAGCACTGGTCTTTTATACCATTTGCGGAATGGTTGCGGTGACCAGTCCGGTCATAGGTGCACCACTGACTACCATCATAATCGTGCTGGAACTGACCCGGAATTACAGTATCACAACTGCCGCCATGGTCAGTGTGGTTTTATCCAACATTGTCACCTACCACCTTTTTGGGCGCTCCCTATTTGACAAGGTGTTAAAAAATCGCGGCATTGACTTAGGTCTCGGCAGAGATAAAGCGCTGCTGAATATTAAATCCATTGAACCTTATGTCAGCGATGATTTTTGCAGAATCGGTCAGCATGTTACGCTGGCAGAAGCCAGGCGGATGATGATAGAGGACGATGCAACTCAGGCCCATTGTGTAGATGATAACGCAGTTCATATAGGCACCATCAGCCTGCTCAAACTGTCTTTACTGATTGATCGAGGCGAAGACATGAGACAGAGTGTGGTTTCACACGTAGATCGCGAAACTTTCAGCCTGACCAAAAATACAACGATTTGGGAGGCCATGAATGCACTTCAAAATTTTGTGGGTGAAAGTATCCCGGTGATCGAGAGCAGGCAAAACAAAAAAATGCTGGGCGTTGTCCATGCATCGACCATTATCAAGGCTTATTTAAAGACCACCTCGACATTACGCGAGGAGGAAAACTTGTGAATTATCGATTACTCTGTGTGCTACCTGCCATGATTTTTTTCGGATCTGGTCCATTTGCCAATCACGCATGTGCCCAGCTCACACTTAATCTCACTCAGGCGGATGACACCGGCCTCAATTTGCCCGACCTTGAGCAATCGATTGCAGCAGCAACTGAAATGGATATCAGAATTGACAGCGATAAACTGAATATCTACTCGCAGGACTATGACTTGATAAGCCTGAATTCAGCCCAGGCTGATTCAGCCTGTGAAAGCAATCTGTTAGTGGATTTAAGTAACGCGGATGGTCTTAAACCGCTGATGCGCAAAAAAAACTATCTCTTTAAAAACAGAAACAGCTGCACCTTAAGTTTTGCTAGCTATTCCCTGGCGATTGCCTATCCACTCATAAACATGGTGACAACTAGACCACAAACGCCTGCCGATTTATTTGATATTGATCGATTCCCGGGTATGCGGGCACTGCCGGACACTGCTATTGGCACACTTGAATGGGCTTTGCTCTCATACGGCATACCGATTAATGAAGTCTATCAACTCCTGAGCACAAAGCGAGGCCTGAAACTTGCCCTGGCAAAACTGGAAAGCATTAAAAGCTATATCATCTGGTGGAGCAGCGTAGATGAACTTAAGCAGTTAATTATTGATAAACGAGTGACTATGGCTACTGGACCACATACCGTGTTTTATGACCTGCAGTTTAATCACCCAATGGAAATTTTATGGAATGGACAGCTGCTAATCGAAATGAAAGTAGGTATCAATGCGGCATCATCAAAAATCGATGATGCAAAAATGTTTCTTTCAACATTAATGACAGACTCACCGCAATTCAAACTGGCCTATGAATTCGCCATTGGACCGACGAATAAAAAGACATTAAAAACACTTGAGCTGCTGCCACAGGCAGGACAGATTCTGGTTTTTATACCAACCTTCAATAAAAACCTGACTAACGCCGTCTGGATGGATTACCGCTGGCACGACACTCTGGATCACATCATCAACCAGCAGTTTAAACACTGGCGCAACCAGCAGGGAGACCAGGGTAATTAACCCGTAGTTCTCACCACCCTACTACTGCGACGGTCCCTTGCCACGCCCTGTGGGCATTTTACTCGGTCAGGATCCTGGACATCGTGTCAACGATGCCTGCGGGCCCTTGTGCCGGCACATATGCTGATAACATAATGCCGGCCTTTGGTCGTAAAACCCAGACAGGACGCATCCTTTAACCGTCTCGCTACGAAGTCCGGTGAGAAATGCGGGTAAAGGCGTGTCTATGAATGACCGCCGGGTCATTTAACGGCTATTACTTCATCATGACTATCGATCATAGCGGTGTTCGTATTCAGTATGAATGCCGCTATGCCTGCTTTGCTGCAGCCAATTGCGGGACACCTTAAGTGTAGCGACCTGGAATACGACTCTTTTAGGCTCAAGGCTGCTCACGTATTTTTTGAATAATTCAAGTTCAATTTCTGCCAACTTGATTAATTATTCAGCGTAACTCAACCCGGTCGGCAAAATAATCCAGCGCCTGCGGGTTTGCCAGCGCTTCCTTATTTTTGACAGGCTCACCATGAACAACATTGCGCACGGCCAGTTCAACGATTTTTCCACTTTTCGTACGGGGAATATCGTTCACTGCCAGAATTTTCGCAGGAACATGACGAGGTGTCGTGTTTCGCTTTATTAGATTTCTAATCTTCAATTTTAGTTCGTCGCCAAGCTCAACACCGTCACGCAGCACGACGAACAGCACGACCCGGACATCATTATTCCAGCGCTGGCCAATCACAATACTCTCTATAATTTCATCGAGTTTTTCAACCTGGCGATATATCTCCGCCGTGCCGATCCTTACCCCGCCCGGATTCAGCACAGCATCTGAGCGGCCGTGAATGATCATGCCGCCTCTGGGAGTCATTTCAACGTAATCACCGTGGCACCAG
>JAHEKD010000309.1 GCA_024638545.1 Gammaproteobacteria bacterium | reverse complement strand
CAGGCGCCGGACTTCAGCAGCACTCACAAGCGTACCGGTTGGATTTCCCGGATTTGCAATGAAAACAATTTTTGTATTCAATCTGACCTTCTCCAGTAATGAGTCAACCTTGACCGTGCAGTTTATTTCCCTGGCAATATCAATTTCTGCGCAGTACATTTGTGCCACTGTTTTGAAGAATGAGTATCCGTATTCACTCATGACTATCGCGTCCTCAGAGGACAAGTAGATGCGTCCCAGCAACTCAAGAAGCTCCATTGAACCGGCGCCGCAGAGTATCCGGCGCTGATGAATTTGGTGAACGTCTGCGATAGTGCCTGTTAACTCAGACCAGTCGGTATCAGGATATTGATTTGAGAGCATTGCTGCGCGATTTGCTGATTCCAGCACCAGTGCCGATGGTTTGAAATAGAGCTCGTTTTGTGCCAGCGATATCAATGGCTGTCCCACGGGCACTGACAAATCGGCCAGCTGATATGCACTCAAGTTATTGATCCCTGGATTTGCTTTTAGCAACATGCCGATTACTGATGATAATTGTAAATTGCTTGCGCGAATTCACGAGAAATAATATTGTTTTGCAAATCTGAAGCTATGCGCTTTCCACTGCGCGCTGCCGGATCACCGAACCCGCCGCCACCTGGCGTTTGTACAATCATGGTCTCACCAGGATTCACCCTGAACTCACCCTTGCCAGGTATAGCTCTGCCGTCACACATCGTGATTTTGCCGGCATTGCCGTGATGACCTCCGGATCTGCCCATGGCCGGAAATTTCATCCTCTCCACCGAAAGAAATACCAATATTGCATCGTTACCGGCGGGCGTAATTTCGATATGTTGTCCAAGGCCACCCTGAAACTCGCCCGCGCCGCCACTGTCGCAAATCAATTCCCGCCGTTTGATGACAATCGGCGCAACACTTTCGCTGATTTCCACCTGCGATCCCCAAACACCGCTTGGGAAGGCAGTGGCCGATAACCCATCCAGTCCGGGACGTGCTCCGGTACCGCCATTATGCGTGAGCTCGATTCCAAACGCCTTGCCGCCCATAAGCAGAGACTCGGGTGTGTGACGCAGCGGTAAATCATACATGCACGAAGCTCCCTCAGCGGGTACGCGATCCGGTATCGCCTGGTGCAGGCAGCCATACACAAGGTCGGGTGTCATTTGGCCCAGCGTGTGGCGCATGGCGACGGGTGCAGGGTGCTGTGCATTAAGTATGCAATTTTCAGGTGCCCGGACTTTGAATAAGCCTAATGAACCTGCGTTATTTGGTATATCCGGGCCAATCAGGCATCGCATCGCAAACACCGTATAGGCGGCGGCGTAATTCAGGGGCACATTAATACCGTACCTGGAACAGCCTGACGTGCCGGTAAAATCCACCTGAATAGCTTCACGGGTAATTTTCAGCGACGCGTGCAGCTCAATGACATTTTCATAGCCATCGACATCAAGCCGGTAGTCGTATCTCCCTTGCGGGAGATCGCGGATGGACTCCCGCGTTGCTGTTGCCGAAGTTTCAATTATGTGTTTAGAAAGCTCAAGCAGATGGTCAAGCCTGAACTCATCCATCATTTTCAGTAACTGTGCGGTGCCTGTTTCACAACAGGCGATCAGCGCATAAATATCCCCGAGGTTGGCAACCGGTTCACGGGAATTCGCCTTGATGATATCCAGAAGCAGGTGATTCACTTCACCACGTTCAACCAGCCTGCACGGTGGAATAAAAAGGCCCTCATCGTAAATGTCGCTGCCGTCGGGCCCCATGCCTTTGCCGCCAAGATCAAAAAGATGAGAGGTGCACGCGCTGTAACCGATCACTTCTCCATTTAAAAAAGCGGGTTGAAGTAATAAAAAATCATTGAGATGTCCCGAGGCGATCCATGGATCGTTGGTCATGTATATTTCACCCGCCTTGGCATCCTGCACAGGAAAACAGTCAAGCAGTGTTTTTACAGCTTCCGCCATGGTGTTTATATGACCGGGTGTGCCGGTGACGGCTTGCGCCAGCATATTGCCCTGAGCATCAAAGATACCTGCAGAAATATCACCGCATTCACGTACAATCGGACTGAAAGCTGCCCGAATCAGGGCCTGAGCCTGCTCTTCTACAACCCCGAGCAGGCGATCCCACATGACCTGTAAGTTGGTTTTGGTCGCTATCATGAAATGTTCTCCTTAGCCGCCATAATAATATTAAATGCTGAATCAATACAGGCAGTATAATCCTGGCTAACCAGTGTCGTTGTCTGCGGCTCGACGATCAGGGCAGGACCTGATAGCGTATCGCCGGGTTTTAATGCATGGCGTTGATATACAGATGCCTTGACTGGCTCACCACTAACATCACAAATAATGGTGTGCATGTGCCGGCTTCTGACAGGATTGCTGATGCCTGTCTTTTTAACAGCTGATGGCGGGATGGCCGCTGTTGTTACTTTCACCGACCAGTTTAAAATCTCTATGTCCATATCAGGAACGATGCGGGAATATTGTCTGGCATACTCTGTTTCGAACTGGCGTTTTATCGTCAATAAATCGTCCGGGGATAGCGTCAGGTCATTCAATGGAATTTCAATTTCATGGCCCTGGCCGTGGTAGCGCATGTAGGCACTGCAGCTTGACTGAATCTGGCTGTTTACGGCTGCTTTTGCTACCACACTATGTGCCTTGACTAACATTTCGTCGAGTATTCTGTTTAAGGTTTCAACGTTAATCTTGTCGAGCAGTGTATAGTGACTCTTAATCAGTTCAAATGAAACCGGTGCGTCCAGGAAACCGACGGCAGATCCAACGCCTGGATCATTTGGGACAACAATTTTATTTATCCCGCAGCGCCTGGCAACACGGGTTGCGTGTAGCGGGCCGTTACCGCCAAAGGCAATCATTGTACGTGTGCTCAGGTTCATGCCGGATTCGACGGCATGCATTCTGCCTGCACTCGCCATGTTTTCATCGACTATCTGGCTTATTCCAAAAGCAGCATTGTCAATACTAAGGTCGAGCTTGCCGGCTATTGTTTCATCGACCGATTGTTCTGCTTTTTGTTTATTCAGAGATAAGCAGCTCTCAGAAAAAAACGCCGGGTCAATGTAGCCAAGTACCATATCTGCATCGGTTACCGTCGCTACAGTGCCCCCCCGGTTGAATCCTGCGGGACCGGGTTCAGCGCCGGCACTTTCGGGACCTATTGTGATTCTTCCGAGCCGATCGATGCCGGCAATAGAGCCACCGCCCGCACCGATTTCGATCATTTCAACGACCGGAATCCGAATCGGCATGCCGCTGCCTTTTATAAATCGTGCGGCGCGGTTAACTTCAAAATTTCGTGCTGTTTTGGGTGAATAGTGATTAATGAGACAGAGCTTTGCGGTTGTGCCTCCCATGTCAAATGAAAGTACTTGTTCAAGATTATTTTGCATGGCGACCCGGGCCGCCATAACGGCACCGCCGGAAGGTCCGGATTCGACCAGTCTGACAGGGAAATTTCGGGCGGTTTCCAGTGTGGTCATGCCGGCTGACGATGTCATCATTAATATCGGGCACTGAACTCCAATAGTCTTGAACTGTTGCTCAAAGCGGTTCAGATAACCTTCCATATGCGGCTGTAAGTAGGCATTAACAACGGTTGTGCAGAGTCGCTCGAATTCTCTGGCTTCGGGGCTAACCTCACTGGAAAGTGAGATATACAGGTCCGATCGTGCTGACGCAATCGCGTCACGTAGTTGCTGTTCGTGAACCGGGTTCGCATATGCATGCAGCAGGCAAACGGCCACTGCCTCTACATTGCTATCACTAATTTGCCTGATTACATGATCGACACTGCGCTGATCAAGTGGTATCCGTACTTGACCGTGAACGTCTAATCTTTCCCTCACCGTGAAGCATAATGAACGAGGTACAATAAGATCAGGTTTTTGCAGCATGATGTCGTATTGTGAATAACGGCGTTCATACGCAATTTCCAGGATATCCCTGAATCCCTCAGTAGTAATCACTGCTGTGCATGCGCCTCGGCGTTCGATTAATGCATTAGTGGCTAATGTTGTGCCGTGTATGAATCTGTCCAGATCGCCTGCCTCGATGCTGGTTTTTGAAAGAACATTTTTCAAACCCTGAATCGCACCGTGTACTGGATCCTGGGGTGTTGTCGGATTTTTTGCCGTGAATAGCTGTGTTTGTCCTGGAATTGCCAGTGCGGTATCGGTAAATGTACCGCCGATGTCTATCGCTGTGCTGAAGGGCTGCCTTATCATTTATAATTTCAAAAATTCAGAACTTGATT
>JAHEKD010000308.1 GCA_024638545.1 Gammaproteobacteria bacterium | reverse complement strand
AAGGACGGGGATTTGTTGTTGATCGACGCTGGCTGTGAACTCGATAATTATGCTGCCGACATTACCCGGACTTTCCCGGTTAACGGCAAATTTAGTGCTGCACAAAAAGCGATTTACGATATTGTATTAAAAGCACAGCTGGCTGCAATCGATAAATCTCGAGCCGGAAACCAGTGGAATGAGCCTCACGACACTTCTGTCAAAGTCATCACTAAAGGTTTAAGAGATCTTGGACTGCTCAAGGGTAAACTGAGTGATCTAATTGAAAGTCAGGCCTATAAGCGCTTCTATATGCACCGCATAGGCCATTGGCTTGGGATGGATGTACATGATGTAGGTGATTATAAAGTCGATAATATCTGGCGATTACTCGAACCCGGCATGGTCATGACAATTGAACCTGGCATATATATATATCCGGACAAAGATATCGATAAAAAATGGCATGGTATAGGTGTGCGTATTGAGGACAATATTCTAATCACAAAAGGCGAGCCCGAAATCATTACCAGTGTACCAAAAACGACAGAGGATATTGAAGCCTTCATGACAAAAAAGAATGCTTAACCTGATATGAGCGGCAACTTCGACATTATCATCGTTGGCGGCGGCATGGTTGGTGCAAGCATGGCGTGTGCCTTGCAAGACTCAGACTATAAAATCGCTGTCGTTGAAGCTTTTAAGCTGAATTCAGACCATCAGCCAAGCTTTGATGAACGCACGGTTGCACTGACCTACAGCAGCAAATTAATTTTTAATGCGATTGGCACTTGGTCAAAGATACGTGCAGAAGCATACCCAATATTAAATATTGAGGTGACCAATCAGAATTCATTTGGATTTACGACACTGGGCATTCATGACACCGATACCCAGGCGTTGGGTTACGTTGTACCGACACGCGCGATTGGCAGCGCACTGCACTCACAATTTACCTCGCAGTCAAATCTGGATCTATTCTGTCCTGCGACAGTTGAGTCGATTCAAACACATAAGACGCATTGTGATGTGGTACTGATTCGTGAACAAAACCCGATATACTTGAAAACAAAACTTGTTATTATTGCTGATGGAGGCCGATCTAACCTGCTCAACCAACTCGGCATCAGGGCCAGGAAAAAAACCTACCCCCAATCTGCAATTGTCACAATTATAGGCACCGACTGTCCCCACCGGGGTAAAGCCTACGAACATTTCACAGATGATGGCCCTCTGGCTTTACTACCGCTTCGAACTTCGGATTTCGCCCTGGCCTGGACTTTAGATAAAGACCAGGCTGAAAAACTAAAAATCTGCAGTAAAACCGGTTTTATTGACAAGCTGCAATCTACTTTTGGGAAACGCGCGGGAATGTTTGGCAGTGTTGGTCAACGAAATCTTTATCCGCTGAGCCATTCGCTACTCAATACAAATGCAGTCCAGCGCACCGTCATTATAGGCAACGCGGCTCATATTGTTCATCCGGTAGCCGGACAAGGTTTTAACCTGGGATTGCGTGATGTGGGTTTCCTGCATGAAACGCTGACGGCAGATGTAAACGTGGATCCCGGCGACAGCCGTTTATTAAGCACATATAGCCGAATGCGCGAGCATGATACAAAACGAGTCAGCCAGTTTACAGACGGACTTATTAATATATTCACAAGTGAGATGTTTGCGCTTAAGTCAGCAAGAAATATGGCATTGTCGGTGATAAATTTACTGCCCGGCGCTAAAAGGAGTTTACTAAAGCGCACCATGGGAATACATGGACGCCAGTCTAAACTCGCCTTATTGGGTAAATATTCAGAATCATGAATCCATCGAATCAGTATGATATCTTAATAGTCGGCGCTGGCCTAGCCGGGGCAACCCTGGCGTGTGCCCTGAAACCCAGCGGTTTGAATATTGCAGTGCTGGACCGGAATCCGCTCCCCCAACCACCGCAAGGAGACTATGAATTACGAGTCAGCTCTCTCAATCGTGGTTCGGAAAGGATCCTGCGGCAAATCAATGCCTGGCAGCATATCGATGATACACGCGCTTATGAGTATAAAAAAGTTGAGGTTTGCCAGGAAAATTCGACATCCACACTGACCTTTAACTGCGCAGATGTCGGCGAACCCTACATGGGACGGATGATAGAGAATGCCAATGTGGTGCAGGCGCTGATACGGCAGGCAGGAACAAACAGGAACAATTCAATCATCAACGGTATCACAATTACGGATTTAAGCCTCAATGAAGATTATGCAACCCTGTTCACTAACCAGGGTGAGATGCATGCCCGACTGCTGGTAGGTGCCGATGGACCACGCTCAATTATACGTAAAATGGCTGGCTTTGATGAAGTTCAGGGATTTTACGGGCAGCAATGTATCGTTGGTACAATCCACTTTGATGGCGATCACCGTCAAACCGCCTGGCAAAAATTTCTTTCAACCGGTCCGCTGGGCATCTTGCCGTTGGCACCCGGGTACTGTTCACTGGCCTGGAGCTGTGAAAATGAGTTCGCCATTGAGCGACTTAACGAGTCTCAAGCCCAGTTTAAAGAATCGCTCGAATTCGCGCTGGGAGGACATTTAGGCCAGATTATTGATGCCCCTGAACGCATTTCTTACCCTCTCAGCCACATGCATCCGCAGCGGTACGTCACTCATCGACTGGCGCTGATTGGTGATGCTGCACACACAATTCACCCACTCGCCGGATTAGGCGCAAACTTAGGCATTACCGATGCTGCAGTCCTGGCAAAAGTGATTACTGAAAAAATCACCCTAAATCAAGCCGACCCGGGGCAGTATGATTTGCTAAGGGGTTATGAACGCTGGCGAAAACCGCTAAATCAGGTTTATCTATCGACGATGAGCGCCCTGAACATGTTGTTTAGCGAAAAGCTGAGTGCCTTTAGCCAGCTCAGGTCAGCAGGTTTGCGTCTTGCAGACAAGATCACGCCGGCAAAACGCCTGCTTATGCGGCGGGCGATGGGACTGGATGCCGATATGCCTTCTCTACAACACCGTGACGAATCGCCTTGATTAAAAACCACAGCTGCCGTGTAAGTTAATCAGGAAAAACTTGCGACTAAATACGGCAATTGATTCATTTCTTTAGATTTTTTTCTGAGAGCAGATTTGATGCATAGGGCTGCCTGCCCAGCCCGCATTTCTCACCGGACTACGTAGCGAGACGGTCAAAAGGATGCGTCCTGTATGGGTTTGACGACCAAAGGCCGGCATGATGTTATCAGCATATGTGCCGGCACAAGGGCCCGCAGGCATCGTTGACACGATGTCGAGGACCCTGACCGAGTAAAATGCCCACAGAGCGTGGCAAGGGACCGTCGCAGTAGTCGGGTGGTGAGAAATGCGGGCTAGAACGCGTAGCTGAACACGCTTTACTCAACGGCTTCGGGCTTGCTGTGATTAGTTTTTTTAACCAGCTTGTTACCTGTAATCATGGCCTTGATGAGATTCTCTTTTTTCCAGATCAGGTAGAATAAAACAGCAGCAATGTGCAGAAACACAAACACCAAAACCAGCCTGGAAAAATAATCATGGATTGCCGTCATTTTGACGATCATGGCAGACGATAGCATCGAGGCAAACGGGCCCGAATAAAACAGTCCGTCATCTTCGGCAAATAGGCCTGATACTACCTGTATACTTAGCAAAACCAGCATGATTACAGTTGACAAAGCGCCAAGCGGGTTATGACCTGCAGTTGCAGAGGGCTGTCTGTTAAATACAGTTGGGGCATAACTTAACAAATGTTTGGGGCGTATTGCCAGCGCATTGAATCTAACTGCCTCTGGTCCCATAAACCCCCACACTATCCGCAGTACAAGTAACACGCCGGTCATGTAGCCGCAGTAGATATGCCACTGCATAACTGTAAAAGTTCTGAATTCACCCAGTAGCCAGCCTGAAACCACGCTAACGACCAGCAGCCAGTGCCAGCTGCGTATAAACGGGTCCCATATCTTTAAAGACTGATATTGCTCATCATGATCGGGGATATCTGCGGCTTGCATGTCAGACAACAAGATTGTAATAAAAACTAATTTACCCTGATGATGACTGTCTCTTTTTTATGTGCAAGGTTGATTATTCATCCTTAGATCTGAACTCATCATGACAACCCTTACAGCCCTCACCAACCGCACCAATCTTATCCCTCAGCTGATCGAGGCCCGATCCGGCTGCGGGTAGCAGGGCCGCCACTGCATCGGCCCATGCCTTATTCGCTTCTGCCAGCTTTGGATAAGTACTCCAGATTTCAGGCAAGGCACGCGTTTCACCTTCGTATGACACGTTGTCACTGCCATCCGGCCACATCGTCCC
>JAHEKD010000307.1 GCA_024638545.1 Gammaproteobacteria bacterium | reverse complement strand
GCAATAAATGATCACCTGTGACTTTCTCGATTGCTTTCATTAAACGGTCTGCGGCGGCCTGCTCACCCAGATGTTCCAGCATCATCTGAATAGTCCAAAAAGTCCCAACCGGGTTAGCAATTCCCTTTCCAGTGATATCAAAAGCCGAACCGTGAATAGGCTCGAACATCGATGGGAACTGTCGTTCCGGATTGAGGTTTGCAGTCGGTGCGATGCCAATTGATCCAGCAAGCGCGGCAGCGAGGTCTGAAAGAATATCTGCATGCAGATTCGTTGCAACAATGGTATCGATAGTATCTGGATTTAGTGTCATTCGTACTGTCATGGCGTCCACCAGCATTTTGTCCCAGCTAACATCGGGATACTCCTTTGAAATTTGGTTAGCCACTTCATCCCATAACACCATACCGTGACGCTGGGCGTTGGACTTTGTGACGACAGTCAGTAATTTGCGGGGTCGTGACTTGGCCAGTTCAAAGGCGAAGCGCATCACTCGCTCTATTCCTGCGCGGGTGAAGACAGAAACATCAGTTGCCACCTCGATCGGCAGACCCGTATGTGAGCGGCCACCCTGTCCAGCATATTCACCTTCGGTATTCTCACGAACGATTACCCAATCCAGCAGCTTAGAGTTGATACCGGTTAAATCACGTAAAGGGCTTTGGATTCCGGGTAAAATGCGGGTGGGTCGAACATTGGCATATTGATCGAGTGGCTGGCAAATAGCCAAACGCAATCCCCACAAGGTTAAGTGGTCAGGAACATCCGGAGCGCCCACTGAGCCGAATAAAATTGCATCGAATTGTTTCATCTTTTCTGCACCATCTGCCGGCATCAACGCATTTTCTCGTTTGTAGCGCTCCGTACCCCAGTCGAAATGCTCGGGCTGCAGACTAAATCCTTCTAATTTTGCCAGTAATTCAAGAGCCTGCAGTCCAGCAGGGATGACTTCCTTACCGATTCCATCACCTGGAACAACAGCAATCTTATAGTTACGCAAATTCATAATTCCTTCTCACATTAATAAATATCAACATTACTGGGACAGTTACAAACTTCCCCTGGCAAAAGTAATCAGGTACCAAATTAATACTACAATACCAATGACACCAACAATTTTAGGTGGCCAGCTGTCAAACAGCGTCCAAATATGTACACCATCAGCGTTTAAAATTGGGAACAAAACGGTGACAGATAACTAGAACCTATCTCAAAATTGCTCTGAGCAAGATACGCATGGTTGCCAGTTGCACAAAGCCAAAAAAGTTTTCTGCATAATACTCCCATCGAATCAATAATCGGCGTTGCCATTGTATCCAAGCAAAGTAACGTTCCACCAGCCAGCGCCTTTGATAACGTCTCAGTTTTCGACCATCCTGGGTCTTGCGTTTCTTACGGTTTAATTTATGCGGGGCAATCATCTCAATCCCTTGGTCTTTGAGTTCCTCATCCAACGGATCACTGTCATACGCCTTATCACCAATCAACTTTTCAGGCGTGGTTTCCAACAGATAAAAGTCAAAACTTAATTGAACTAACCGAACTTCATGATGATTCGCAGCATGGGTGCTGACCGATAGTGGCAAGCCATGACGATCCACAATTGCCATTATTTTCAGGCCTTTACCGCGTTTTGTGTTGCCAATTTCATCACCGCCACCCTTGGCTGGCGAAAACATCGCATCAATAAAACACTCCGTCTCATCTACTTCGTTTAAGCTGCGAAGTTCGTTTGCCAAATCCACAAGCAAGTCTCGTAATATTTCTTCACGACACCAATGTTGAAATCGCCTGTGGACGGTTTTGTAGTTCGGATAACACTGCGGCAACATGTGCCATTGGGCGCCTGTATTTAAAATCCATAATACTGCTTCGAGAACCGATCGGGCAGGAATTGGTTTACGGCCTCGACGATTGGATGGATAATGCTCCTCCGGAAAGTGGACTTTGATGCGATCCCATTGCTCGTCTGTGAGTCTCAACATAACCCATATTATAATCAATTATTACTAATTTATAATTTTGAGATAGGTTCATAATGATTATCAGGCTTAATTACAGTGTGAATTACTGAAATGGATATGCACATAATGTGACTGCCAATTTCTGAGTTTTCATGGTGGCAAGGAAAATGTGCGTTTTAAATATTTAAAAATCACATAACCCACGATAACCGCTCCAGTACCACCGATTATTAATTTCGGTATGCCGTCCAGAAGAAATGCGGCGATATTAATTAAAATTAAACCGATTGCCAGCTGTTTAATCTCTTTTTGGGATTCATTCATCTGTCTTGACAAAAACGTCACCATAGTTTGAGTGGTTAATACAGTTTGTCACTTTTCGTAAACATGTCAAATTATCATATAGGTTTATCTTCATTGTCGAATTAAATCAATCCTGCTTTTCTTAAATGGATTTGTCGACTTTGTTATCTGGTACGGGCTACTGCAACTCTGTGCTCATGTAAAATAAATGGCGGCCTGGCAGAATTAGCATTCAGTCTTAATTCACAACTGGAGTATAGATTGTCATCCTGAATGTCTGGTTTGTAAACTGTTTTGTAGAAAAAACCGTGTGATGTAGGAATTTGGATCGCTTGGTTTACATAACTTAATGTTGGAATCTTTTATAAGTACGCTATTTCATAACTGATCTATTAGTTTTATTTCTCAGCGACGATATCCTAATCATTTTCTGTACATGAATCGATCTAGACAATATGTTCCATTAATCAGGATGACGGATGTTGGCCTTTACTGTGAGGCTGGAGGCTTCTTCATTGATCCTCATCGTGGTTCAGTGAATCAGGCCGTTATCACACATGCGCATTCTGATCACGCGCGCAATGTCGCAAATACTTTTCATGCAACGACTTCATCAGCACCGATTCTATATAAGCGCCTGGGTGGAAATATTGATTTGTGTGGATACGATTATGGCGAAACATTTATCTTAGGTGACACCCGGGTCAGCCTGCACCCTGCGGGGCACGTACTGGGTTCCGCCCAGGTACGTATTGAACATGAAGGCGAAGTATGGGTGGTGACGGGTGACTTCAAACGTGATGATGATCCAAGTTGCGTGCCATTTGAGGTCGTGGCATGCGACACGCTGATTAGTGAAGCTACATTTGCCCTGCCCATTTATCGCTGGGCGCCTGCAGCAGAGATCGCAAAGGATATTCTCAACTGGTGGGAAACTAATATTTTCTATCAACAGACATCAGTATTGTTCTGTTATGCCCTGGGCAAGGCACAGCGAGTTCTCGCCGAACTTTACAAAATTACCAACCGCACTGTATTACTCCATGGTGCCGTCTCACCATTAGTCGAAATCTATCGTGATGCAGGCATAAAGATGTTGGCTACGGAGAATCTGGATCTGAAAATCAAACGCGATTATAGCGGTGAACTGGTGATAGCTCCGCCTGGTGCAGCAGGTTCAGCATGGATGCGCAGGTTTAAAGGTGCACAGACCGGATTTTGTTCCGGCTGGATGCGGGTGCGAGGCAATCGCAGGCGTCGTGGTTATGACCGGGGTTTTGTGCTTTCTGATCATGCTGACTGGCCCTCTTTATTACAAACCATCTCCGAGTGCGGCGCAAAAAATGTCTTACTCCATCATGGATTTTCAGACATTTTGGTACGTTATCTAAACGAGCAGGGCATTAATGCTGAGAGTTTAATCTCCACATGAAACGTTTTTCAGATTTATATCGTGCCCTTGACCAGACGACGTCTACAAATAAGAAAGTTGCGGCAATGCGGCGTTATTTTGAATCTGCAAGCGCTTCAGACTCGGCCTGGGCACTCTACTTTTTGTCCGGTCGACGCATTAAACGATTAGTAGGTGCCGCAAACCTGCGCCAATGGATGATCAAAGCCTCCGAACTGCCCGCCTGGCTGGTTGAGGAAACGTATGCGAACGTTGGCGATCTTGCAGAAACAGCTGCATTGCTAAGCGATACACTTGCAAGTTGCGAAACGGTAAATGAGCAAAGTCTCAGTGACTGGATGAATAAGGAAATTTTAGTACTGCGTGATGAAGATTTGGATCAACAGCGCGAGCGAATTCTGTCCTGGTGGAAACAACTTGATTATGACACCTGTTACGTAGTCAATAAATTACTCACCGGTGCGCTGCGAGTAGGAGTTTCTCAATTACTCGTCGCACGCGCTATTGCAGAGCACGCAGATTTACCACGAGAAATTATTCTGCATCGTATGATGGGGCACTGGCAGCCTGATGAGCAATTTTACAAACGATTAATTGCACCAGACGATGGCGCTACTGACCATACCCGTCCATATCCATTTTGT
>JAHEKD010000306.1 GCA_024638545.1 Gammaproteobacteria bacterium | reverse complement strand
TCCGATCGCCGGTGCCAGGCGATTTTTGAAGCGTTACCGCGTAGTGCATCTGGCACGTGAACCGATTCACTGTACAGGCGAAATGTATGCTGGCTGTGATGCAGATTTAGGAGCAATGGCTGTGCTGCAGGTATCCGGTATCGAGAGTAATGTATATGTGGTCCTGTCCAGCCAGAGGTTCCAGTGCCTGGATCAGGCCGTATTCAGGCAAATGGGGCTGACCCTGGAACGGCCTCAGATTATAGTGGTTAAGAGCACCATCCATTTCCTCGCTGATTTTGAACCTGTTGCCCAGAAAGTACTTTTCGTTGAAGCGCCGGGCGTGCATCCTTGCAGACTGGGCCATATTGAATATAAAAATCTGCGTGCGGGCATGCGGCTCGGGCCCCTGGGTGCGACAAATTCGGCAGGCAAATTTTGAGGATTTTTGAGGGTTCAAATAATGTTCCGGGCAGACTCTGTTTTCTTTAGGTCAGGGAGCCTCAACCAAAAAATTCTGTGTGCGAATAATTGAGGTTCCGGCAGTTTACTGCTGATGGTACCCCTGATGAGTAATTGAAGAACCGCCAATGTCGCCAGTATTAATTTTTGATGTGATAGGTTAAGCTTGCCAATAATTGTTCATACTAAAGGAGAGACTTATTGTGACGCTGCAATTTCGGGTCGAAAACGACTCCCTGGGAGAAATGGAGATACCAAATGTCGCCTATTACGGTGTGCATACTCAAAGGGCGAAAGAAAATTTTCCAATCACGGGGGTCAGCATTGCGCGATATCCCACGCTGGTAATTGCATTGGCCCAGGTCAAGAAAGCCACTGCAATGGCCAATCATGAGCTTGGGAAGCTTGATGATGAGAAAACAGAGGCCATCTGCAGCGCCTGCGATGAGATTATCAATGGCGAATACCATGATCAATTCGTTGTTGACATAATACAGGGTGGTGCTGGCACATCCAGCAACATGAATGCAAATGAGGTCATTGCCAATGTTGCCCTTGAAATTCTGGGCTTTCAAAAAGGTGACTACGATCACATCCATCCCAATGATCACGTTAACAAGTCCCAATCCACGAATGATGTGTATCCAACGGCTGCACGACTGTCTATGCTGCATCTGAATAAGGATCTGATTGTTGCGCTGCAAAATCTGCGCGATGCATTTTCACGCTGCGGCGAGCGTTTTGCCGGTGTCGTCAAGGTCGCACGCACACAGCTTCAGGATGCAGTGCCCATGTCACTGGGTGATGAGTTCGCGTCGTTTGCCGAGACTATCGATGAAGATATGGATCGACTGACCGAGATGTCAAAATTATTAAGCTACACGAATCTGGGTGGAACTGCTGTCGGCACAGGAATTAATGCACCCTCGGGTTATTCAGAAGTCGCGGTCAAACATTTATCTGAGATCACGCAGATTGACCTGATCCGGGCAACTGACTTGATTGAAGCCTCCTCTGACATGGGTGCATTTGTGACTTACTCGGGAATTTTGAAAAGAATCGCTGTCAAGTTATCCAAAATTTGTAATGATTTAAGGCTGCTAAGCAGCGGGCCCAGAGCCGGAATTGGCGAAATTTCATTGCCGCCTGTACAGGCGGGTTCGTCCATCATGCCGGGTAAGGTCAATCCAGTCATGCCTGAAGTTGTTAACCAGATTGCCTACCAGGTGATTGGCAATGATCTGACCGTCACCATGGCGGCGGAATCTGGTCAGTTACAGCTCAATGCAATGGAACCGATCATCGTTTGCAATATTCTGGAGTCAATCGAAACGCTGACCAAGGGCATGCAGGTCCTCACCGAAAAATGCGTGAACGGCATTGAAGTTAATGCCGAACACTGTGCCGATCTACTGCGCAACAGCCTGGTGCTGGCAACGGCTCTGGTGCCGGTAATCGGTTATTCAAAAGCATCGCGAATTGCCAAGCAATCGTTAAAAACCAATGTTCCGCTTGCAGATATAGTCGTTGATGAAAATTTACTCAGCAAAGATGTGCTCGAGGAGTTGTTTAGTGTGGAAAACCTGATTAAATCGACACAGTAAAATTGACATGTCATCATCACCGTAATTTATAAACCCACAGATTGACAGTGTTTTTTGTAGAAATTACCGGTTCGGCGACTATCCGCTTTAACTGTAAAATATGGCCGCTAATCGTTAGCGTACGGGCCTGAACGGTGTCCGAAATTGTGCCTGAAAATATTCTCGAAATTGAAAACACCTGGATTTCGCTCTCAAACGGCATCCGCCTGGCCGCACGAATCTGGATGCCTGATGACGCACAAACCAGACCCGTGCCGGCAATTCTGGAATATCTGCCATACCGAAAGCGTGACGGTACTGCCGTTCGTGACGCACTTACCCATCCCTATCTTGCGGCGCATGGCTACGCCTGCGTTCGTGTTGATATTCGTGGATACGGTGAATCGCAAGGCCTGGTTGATGACGAATATGTCAAGTCTGAACAGGATGACGGCCTTGAGGTAATCGACTGGATCACCCGCCAACCCTGGTGCGATGGAAATGTCGGCATGATGGGTATTTCATGGGGCGGCTTTAACGGTTTACAGATTGCTGCACGTCAACCACAGGCACTAAAGGCCATCATTACGCTTTGTTCAACTGATGACCGTTATGCGGATGATATTCACTATAAGGGCGGCAACATGCTCATGGAAAATATTGGCTGGGCAGCAACCATGTTCAGCTATTCCACGGCACCGCCTGATCCTGCGCTGGTAGGAGACGACTGGCTGGTTATGTGGAAAAAGCGGCTTAACAGTATACCGTTACTGGTGGAAAAATGGATGACCCATCAACGCCGTGATCGACTCTGGCAACACGGTTCAATTTGTGAAGATTACTCAAGGATCAAGGCAGCGGTATACTGTATTACCGGCTGGGCTGATGCCTATACAAACCCTATCCCAAGAATGATGCAGCATCTTGAGTGCCCACGCAAAGCACTGGTCGGTCCCTGGCAGCATAAATACCCGCATTTCGCGATTCCGGAACCGCGGATCGGTTTTTTACAGGAAGCGCTGCGCTGGTGGGATTATTGGCTTAAGAACATTGATACAGGCATTATGGATGAGCCCGCGTGTACCTTTTATATGCAGGAAAGTGTCGCGCCCAGACCAAATTATCGGCATCGCCCGGGTCAGTGGATCCAGTGTGATGGCTGGCCGGATAAAAACAGGACGATCACACAACGCTTCTCCCTGACAGACCGGGGTTTGGTTGCAGGTGATGAGCCACTCGAGACACTGACGCCTATCGATTCACCCTTGAGTTGTGGTGTCCATGGCGGAGAATATTTGCCGTTATGGTATGGCCCGGATTTTCCAACGGATCAACGTCGCGATGACGTCCTGTCGATTTGTTTTGACGCGCCGCCACTTAAGGAGGATCTAAAAATACTTGGTAATCCAGTGCTTAGAATACACGTTAGCAGCGATAAATCCTGCGGTCAGATTACCGCCAGATTGTCGGATGTCGCCGCTGATGGCCGGATTACACGGGTGTCTTACGGCACTATCAATTTAAACAGCAGAAATGCGCTGAATTTGCCTGAACAGGTTACTGCCGGTGAAATTTATGCAGTTGAAATTCAGCTGGATTTTATTGCTCAAACTATTCCCAGGGGACATCGTATGCGAATTGCCCTGTCCAACAGCTATTTTCCTTTATTATGGACAGCACCGGAAAAGGCCGTGATTAGTTTGCAGCCGGTCATGCAGTTGCTGGAGTTGCCCTTGTTTACCGGTCAAGCCATCGAAGATCCGTTCCAGCCGGTACAAACAGCAGTGGCCGAATCCGTAACAGTGTTAAGGAAAGCAACAAACACGCGTAACATTTGCGAGGACGTTCAAAGCGGTATCGTCAGTGTCGAGATTATAGACGATTTTGGCCGTATGAAATTTAATCAGCACGGCCTGTGGGTTGATCAACTCGCACAGGAGTATTACAGCACACACCCTGAGGATCCGGATCAGACACGCGCATCAACCTGCTGGACACACAAAACAGGCCGCGGCGATTGGCAAGTCGCCAGTAATACCGAAATGAATATATCCTGTGATAAAAACAGCTTTTATATCAGAGCCACCCTTGTCGCGACCCTAGGCGATGAGGTTGTCTACAGGAAAAAGTGGAATGAGACTGTTGCAAGACAAAGCGTCTGATCGATCAGACGCGGTTGATCAATTCACAAAGTTGCAAGTTAAAGATTGGGTCGCTGTATAATCGCAGTCCCAAATTAATTGACATAGACATTATCGCAGACCTGTTAATATCATCACTCGCTGAGATTATACAAACAGCA
>JAHEKD010000305.1 GCA_024638545.1 Gammaproteobacteria bacterium | reverse complement strand
GGACGTGGCCTGATAGAACGAGTCAGTGAGGAGTCAACCATTCCGGTGATCAAACATCTGGATGGAAACTGCCATGTATATATAGACAGCGATGCAGATGATGAAAAAGCGATAGCCGTCGCCTATAACGCCAAGGCCAGGCGCTATGGCATTTGCGGCGCAATGGAAACGCTTTTGGTGAACAGGGAAAAAGCTGCCCGGGTATTGCCCAGGCTCATTAAAATGTATCAGGAAAAGGGTATTGAAATTCGTGCCTGTGAAAACACACAGGCCCTGATCGAGGGCCTGGTTCACGCCAGTGAAGAGGACTGGTACACGGAATTCCATGGTCCAATCCTGGCCATCAGGATTGTTGACTCTCTGGAGCAGGCAATCGAGCATATTGAAAAATACGGATCGCAACATACCGATTCGATCGTTACCGAGAATTTGTCGCACGCGAACCGTTTTTTAACCGAAGTTGATTCAAGTTCCGTCATGGTTAATGCCTCGACTCAGTTTGCGGATGGCTTTGAATATGGCCTGGGTGCTGAAATCGGCATCAGTACCAATAAGCTGCATGTGCGCGGGCCTGTGGGCCTGGAAGGCTTAACGACTCAAAAATTCATTGTCATGGGTGACGGACATATTCGCCCCTAGCCCGCAATTCTCAGTGCGGACCGATTGTTAAAAGAGGTATTATGAATCAAAACGTTGCGACCAAACTTACCGATTTAGGAAAACGACACACTGTCCTGTTTGGTTATCGGCTTAATCTATCTTCACATCCAGAGCGATACCCCTTGAAGCATAGCTATGGCTCTGCTTCGGCGAACGATCGCCCAGCCTGTATCGATAGATTGGACCAGTATTCCAAACCCTGGTGAGAAATGCGGTCCACGAATTCTTGAGAATGGAGAATCGTGTTTGAGTCAACCTGATCTAATCGGTATTTTTGGGGGCACATTTGATCCGATACACAACGGCCATATAAACAGTGTTGCCTCACTTCTTGATGAATTCTATTTTAAAACCATCTATTTGTTACCCAGCAGCACGCCACCGCACCGGGCGCCAACATTTTTCACAGCCGAGGATCGATTGAAAATGGTTGAGCTGGCCATAGAAAATTACGCCAGGCTTAAGGCCGATGACCGTGAGTCAAGATCAGGGGTAGTATCCTATACTATCGATACGTTGATATCGTTCAGATCACAATTTCCTGATGATTCACTGGCGTTTATTGCCGGCATGGATGCATTTTTGCAGATGCCGGGCTGGAAGCGCTGGCAGGATTATCTTCACTATGCACACATTATCGTGATGCAAAGACCCGGCTATGATCCTGCCGATGATGCCTGGGGCCAGGACTGTGTTACCGTCGATAAGGCGCAAATATTAAATTCGACCGCGGGCAGGATTTATTATGCTGACTCCATGCTGGTCGATATCTCGTCCACGGTAATCAGGAAAAAACTCAAGGCTGGGCAAAATCTAGACAGTGAGATACCTGGTCCAGTTATTAACTATATCCGAACAAAACAACTTTATGCACACACCTGAACAACTTAGAGATCTAATTTTAAAAGCACTGGATGATATTCAGGCAGAAGATATCAAACTGCTTGAAGTCACCGAGATATCGAGTTTCACTGACTATATGATTATTGCGACAGGGCGGTCGGACCGACACGTAAAAGCCGTCGCCAACATGGTTTTGGAACAGTTACTGGAAAAAGGCATCAAGCCTATCGGAAAGGAAGGTTTTGAAACCGGTGAATGGGTGTTGCTCGATTTTGATGATGTAGTTGTGCACGTGATGCGTGAAAAAACACGCGAATTCTATGACCTTGAAGGGCTCTGGGGTGAGGAAGTTCGGAAAATGGTGAATCGCCACCGCGATGGGGCAGACTGAAATCCGCAACAGGGCTATTGATTAATCCAGCTTGAATCCATTTTTGAAAAACTCAGGCAGCCCAGCTGTTGCAGGCTGCGGGTGATCTCATCGCGGAAGATTTCAATGACCTGGTTGGCGCCGCCTGTGCCAAGGGCCCCCATGCCGTAGAAAAATGAACGCCCTGAAAAGCCCATTTGTGCACCCAGCGCTTTTGCACGCACAACGTCAAGGCCCGTGCGAATGCCGCTGTCGAGCATAATGGTGAGATTTTTATGAGCGCTCTCGGGTAATTGCCTTAAACTGTCAACGGAACTCGGTGCGGCATCGAGCTGCCTGCCGCCGTGGTTCGAGACGATGATGCCGTCGATGCCGTGCCTGATCGCGAGTTTTGCATCTTTTTTACACTGAATACCTTTTAAAATCAGCGGGCCGTCCCATAATTCACGCACCATTTTTAAACGCTCCGGGGTGACACCGTGCTGTGTGAAACTGGTAATAAACTGGGCAAGCCCGTCGTTATCCGTGTCTTTTCGATACGGCAGCACATTAACAAAATCCGGTTGACCGTGGCGTAATGTCTGAATGGCCCAAACAGGATGAATGATACTTTGCCAGATGATATTCGGTGTCAGCCGGAAGGGCAGTTTAAGCCCGTTTTTTATTTCACGGTTGCGTTTGGCGCCAACCGGAATGTCGAGCGTAATCACCAGGGCATTGAATCCGGCGCATTTGACGCGCCTGATGATGTCTTTCATCACCTCGATATCGTTTGGCATATAAAGTTGAAACCAGCAAACATCCGGCGCGATTTGCGCAATCTCTTCAAGCTGCGTGGTGCTGAATGTGCTCAGGATGTATGGGATGCTGGATTTTTGACAGGCCTGTGCAAGTGCAGCCTCCGCACCCGGCCACATCATATTTCCAAGTCCGATGGGGGGCACACCAAAAGGTATGGCATAATGTTTGCCAAAAATTTCGGTGCTGATGTCAACACTCGACACGTCAGTCAGGTAGCGTGGAATCAATTCAATGTCGTGAAAGGCATTTCTGTTGCGCTGCTTACCCTTTTCATCGTCGATTCCACCATCGACATAATCAAAAGCAAAACTCGGAATCTGCTTTTTAGCCTTTTGTTTTAAATCAAAGACGCTTGGGTAGCGTGGATCATAATTAACGGCGCTCATCTTCTTCAGCCGGTTTGAGTGGCAACCATACTCTTGTGACCAAAAATGACCTCATTGCCGGGTTCCGGTGAGGACGGGATATTCAAGGACAGGATTAGTGAAATGATGGCCATGGCGCTGCCGCATAAAAAGACCATCGAGGGTGATGTCAGCCAAACCAGCCCCAGCAGTGCCGGCAAAAATACAGCGGCAATATGGTTAATGGTAAATCCTACCGCAGCAGTAGCGCTGATATCCTGCGGGTCGGCAATTTTCTGGAAATAGGTTTTTATCGCAATCGCCATAGCGAAAAACAGATGGTCGATAATATAAAGCCCGGCCGCAACGCGGTGATCATCAACAAATGCGTAGGCTGTAAACACAAGAAATAATCCGACATATTCTATTATCAGCGCTTTGCGTTCACCAATTTCGCCTATCATTTTGCCAATCCTGGGCGCAAAAAAAATGTTTAAGGCGGCATTAACCAGAAACAGCAGTGCGATGGCCTGGACGCTGTAATGAAATTTTTCAACCATTAAAAAGCCCGCGAAAACGATGAAGATTTGCCGCCTTGCGCCTGACATGAATGTCAGTGCGTAGTACATCCAGTAACGTTTTCTAAGCACAACTTTCTTGTGCTGCGTAACTTTCTCAGGATATATAGGGTACAGCAACCAGCATAAGGCTGCGATCAATACCGTCAAGCCGCCACCGAGCGCATAGATCCAGATAAAATCCAGATCGAGGACTGTGCGTGTTAACCAGATCAGGCCGAAGATGACGATAGAGGTAAATGCTGCAATACTAATCATCTTGCCCATTATGTAGGGAGCCTCCTTTTTACCCACCCATTGCAGTGTGAGTGACGTCTGCAGCGTTTCATAGTAGTGAAATCCGATCGACATGATGATGGTGGTGATGTAGAGGCCAAGTGCGCTTGGGAACCAGCCGGTTATTAAAGTGCCCAAGCCCAGCAGGATCAGCGAAACATAGGCCAGTCGCTGTTCACGAATGAATAACAGCAAGTAGACGACACCAAAAGCCAAAAAACCCGGGATTTCTCTAAGACTTTGCAAAACGCCAATTTCCGCCCCGGTAAATGCGGCCTTTTCAATAGAAAAATTATTCAGCAGTGTTGTCCAGGTGGCAAAACTCAGCGGCACTGACATGGCGAGCAGCAGCAGCAGAATCTCTGGTTTACGTAGTTTGTTTAGCATTACATTTTTTGAATATTGTGCGGTTTTTGGCTTATTTCCTGCTTAATCGGGTAACGCGATGCCACATCATGCGT
>JAHEKD010000304.1 GCA_024638545.1 Gammaproteobacteria bacterium | reverse complement strand
CATCATCGTCGTGGATCCGAGGCTGTTGACGAGGAGCACTATCTCGTCCGCCTTCTCGAGCGCCTCGACCTCCTCGTCGTTCTCGTAATCCTCGAAGATCAGGTCGAGCATCATCGGGGTGAGCTCGTCCGCGGTCGTCATCGGGATCTCTTTAACTCCCGGCTCCCCGTGAATGCCCATCCCGAGACCGATGAGGGCGCTGTCGATCTCGAAGGTCGGCTTCCCCGTCGCCGGGATCGATCCGGGCGCCATCGAGACACCCACCGAGCGCGTCTGCAGCACGGCTTTCCTGGGCAGTACCCTGCGATGCCCCAACCGACTCCAAAGATACCGGCACCCAGAAGCAGCGGCAAATCAATATCATGTCGTGTTGGCAGATAGAATTTGCCTTTAAATAGCGGGTGAGGTTGCTGCAATACCAAATGATAGCCACCAAGGCTTACGCCGACAGCACCTGCCAGCACCAGCATGAGGCTGGGATCCCAATTTCCGGTAATATCCAGAAAAGCCAGCACTTTTTCAGGATTGATCATTTGTGAAATTGCCAGACCCAGACCAAATAAAAGGCCACTGAACATTGCAGAAATATTAGTTTTCACTGATTCATACCTAACCAATGGCGCATTATATACGTAGATAACATGGCGGTAAAAATAAAAACCATTACGGCCAATATGGAACGTCTCGACAACCTGGCAATCCCGCAGACGCCGTGACCGCTGGTACAGCCGCTGCCCATGCGCGTGCCAATTCCGACCAGAATACCTGCCATGACCAACAATGGCACTGGAAATCCGTTACGTACCTCAAAGCTTAAAGGCACCAACCAGATGTAACCACCGGCACCTGACAAAAGCCCGAATAAAAACCACCAGCGCCATGTATTATCACGCCAGGTGCCATCACGAAATTGATCGTAATCAAATGCGCCAAATAATATACCGCTAATGCCGGCAATTCGGCCGATCAGGCCCAGTAACAGTACCGCACTGCAACCAATCAGCAGACCACCAAGGATAGCAGTTACAGGTGTAAAATTTTCCATCTATATTCTCATTGAATCCACATGAACTCATACATTATCAATCTTCTTTAAATTATATCGCAGGCGAAACAGATAATTTTTGATTTTGATCAAGCATAGGAAAACTCAAATTTTCCGCTCACATTCAGCTAACCCGCATTTCTCACCACCCTACTACTGCGACGGTGCCTTGCCACGCCCTGTGGGCATTTTACTCGCTCAGGGTCCTCGACATCGTGTCAACGATGCCTGCGGGCCCTTGTGCCGGCACATATGCTGATAACATAATGCCGGCCTTTGGTCGTAAAACCCATACAGGACGCATCCTTTAACCGTCTCGCTACGAAGTCCGGTGAGAAATGCGGGCTAAAGCCCGACGGCATGAAGAAATTATTTCAAAGCGGAGGCAAACTCAGGATTGACTTCGACTCACTGCCATACGGGTAAATACCGGACCCACGATTTCGAAAAATATGGTTGTCATGATGACGACATTAAGTATAGTTTGCCGATATTCTGGGAGTTGACTGGCGGCAACCAGTGCCATGCCAATCGCAATACCGGCTTGTGGCAACAGGGCCAGCCCTGACCAATGCCGTGTAAACTTCTCAGCGTTTGTTAATGACGCAGCAATAGCACTTCCCGAGATCTTTCCGATCGCTCTGGACAAAATATATACCGCGGCAATTAATGCATTTGCTGATAATGAGTCCGCCTCAAATGATGCACCTGCAAGAACAAAAAACATCACCATAAATGGCCATTCGATATTTTCAATTTCATGGAATGCATGCTCATGGTGCCGGGCCAGGTTTCTTATCATCGCACCCAACATAATCGCCGCAATCAAGAATGATAAATCCAGCCACAATGCAATTCCGCCACAAAGCAGTACTAGTCCCAGGGCTTCGATCAACATGGGACGACCTTTGTCAATTCTTCCCGTTAAGTATGCCGCTGGCCAGCCTAATACCGCACCCAGTAGCAACGCACCGCCAATTTCCCTGACGGCAAGAATTAACGGCTCCCAAACGCCATGAGCGTGCTGAATATATGCCACTGCAGCCAGGCCCAGACTGAAAAAAATCAACCCCAGGACATCATCAATAGCAACAATCGACAGTATCATTTTTGAAAAATGTCCTTTATTGTTGAGCTCACCAATGACATCTGCCGTAGCTGCAGGTGCAGTTGATGAACTAATACAGGCCAGCAAAACCGCCACCACTAAGGGTGCACCTGCCCAGAATAAACCAAAAAACACGCATATAATCGAACCTAGCGCAGCGCAGAAAGAAATCCAGAATATTTTATCTCCCAGCTGCTTCAGGTAATCCAGACTTAGCTGGCCTCCCAGCAAAAATCCAACCATTAATAATGTTACGTTAGCTATCAACTCATAATTACCTGCAATCGCAGAGGGGATTAAATTCAGACCTTGCTTTCCGATTATTATTCCCAAAACAATCAGGAGTGTTGCGCGCGGAATGGAGGTCCGTTTTCCAAAATAATGGGCGGCAAGGCTGAGCAATAGTATGCAGCCTACTGCTGTCAATATTTGTGGTGTGGTTTGCATTCAGGCTTACCGCCCATACTGATCGTGTTGAAGCATTATACGGTGCGTCAGGTTTCTGGTTGATAATCGGTTGAGTAAATCATTAGTATAGCTGCCGGTAAAACTGTACACCATATTGCAATTATTTACGAAATGTTGGTAGCCTTCATTTTTCAACACTGACTGTGTCTACCTTTTGACGCTTGGCGTTTTTCAAAATGTTATTGGCAAATACGCTCTTACACTGCTAAGATTTCAGTCTAAGGCTGCCAAATAGCAACAAATTAATAATAATATATAAACAGCACTTGATGACATAATAACTCCTATGGCAACAGATCAAACTGATAAAGAATTCATTTACCAGCATTGGAAACATGCGCATGAACAAGACCAGGGTAACCATCTGGTCTTTCGGCCGGCCACGAATGATTTTCCGCCATCAAGAGGCCGTGTTGAGTTCATTCTAAGGGAAAAAGATGTCTGCAATTTTGTTGATATTGCAAGCGGCGATGGTCAGCAGGAAATTAAGTGTAAACTAGTCTGGGAAAACGGGACAGGCAGTATTAGTATCGATTATCCCAATGGCAGACATCGAACTTTTAAAATAATATGCGTTCAGGCAGACAGGCTGGTGCTGGATGAAATATATTAATCTGGCGGGCTTTAAGCGGGCCTGAATTGGGAAATTTTGCATATTACTGCGCGTCAGTACGGGTTACAGCTCTTGGCCCCTTATCGTTGCATAGATGATGAAACCTGTAATTAACATGGCATCTCATAACCCCTAGTCATTTCTCACCGGACTTCGTAGCGAGACGGTTAAAGGATGGATCCTGTATGGGTTTTAAGACCAAAGGCCGGCATTATGTTATCAGCATATGTGCCGGCACAAGGGCCCGCAGGCATCGTTGACACGATGTCGAGGACCCTGACCGAGTAAAATGCCCACAGGGCGTGGCAAGGGACCGTCGCAGCAGTAGGGTGGTGAGAAATGCGGGCCAGCGCTAATCTAATTGTTTGTCAATCATTGTCCGCCATGTGACTGGCTATGTAGCCGACATTCATCTTCAATATTTTTTCCGCATAATCTGCATTAATTAAATCCAATACGTCTTCGGGTGTATGAATGGCCCCGTTCTGACTGTCATCCCCTTCAATTGTCAGAACCGCCGGCAATCCCTTGTTTATAAATGGGACATGGTCACTGGCAAAGGGATTCTCTGAGGTTCTGACGAGTAAATCAGTATGGGCTGCTGCACGCAGAGCCAATCCTTCCATCACACTTCGAGATACCGGTGCACCTTCGATTAAAACAGTTGACGGCGCTGTATTTCTAACGCCTATCATGTCCATATTAATCACGGCAATGACTCGATCTTTTTCTTCCGAGGCCATGTTTTCTACATGCTGAGTGCTGCCAAACAGGTTTTGTTCTTCTCCACCAAACAGTATAAATTTAATATCGTGCCGCATATTAATCTGAGAAAAGACCCTTGCAATTTCCATTACACCAGCGCTGCCACTGCCATTATCGTCCGCGCCGGGCGCGATCAATGAGTCATCAAACTGATTTTCAAGATTTACCGAATCAAGATGCGCAGTCACCAGCATTAATCGGGCATCAGCGTTATCATGGGCCGGTTTGTGTGCAATCAAGTTTGATGATTTCCCCGCCAACTGTCCAAAACGATCAAATATATCAATGGGCTCAACAGACGCCACATAACCCAGATTAAGAAGTTTTTCGCGCAGCAGCTCGGTA